>NZ_NFIF01000014.1:0-96864 GCF_002161645.1 Blautia sp. An46
AGGCAGGACATTGAGATTTATTACAGCTTTGTCGGCAAGATTGACTTGCCCGAAGCCTAACGCCCGACCTATCCGACACAATGGCCAAGTGCCGGATAGGAACGGCAAAATTTTTTACATTTCTATTACTTCTTTATCGCACATCAGTAAAGTCGCAGGGCATGAAACAGTTGATGGCGGGCGGCGGCGTTGCCCTTATCGGCCTTACCCTTGTCCCGCTGCTCTCCGGCCTGTTTGGATAATGCCACAAACTAACACTACCCGCCGCGCTCTCCCGCTTCACGCGGGAGGGCGCGGGAAAGGAGGGATTAGCTTTTGATATGGCAGATGATTGAAGATTGGTTTCGCGGCATTTTGACAGACGGAATACTCTCTAATCTCTCCGGGCTGTTCGACAGCGTAAATACAGAGGTTGGAGAAATCGCAACGCAAGTCGGCACAACCCCCGCCGGGTGGAACGCGGGCATATTCAATATGATACGCAGCCTATCGGAAAACGTCATTGTGCCGATTGCGGGCGTTATCATTACCTTTGTCATGTGCTACGAACTAATCCAGCTTGTAATTGAGAAAAACAATCTGCACGATCTCGACACTTGGATTTTCTTCAAGTGGATTTTCAAAACCTTTGTTGCGGTGCTGCTGGTAACAAATACTTGGAACATCGTCATGGGCGTATTTGACATTACACAGAGCGTCGTCAACGACAGCGCGGGCGTTATCATATCCGACACAAGCATAGATATTGCAACCGTTATCACCGATATAGAAGCAAAGCTGGACGCTATGAGCGTCGGCGGGCTTTTGGGGCTATGGTTTCAATCACTCTTTGTGGGGCTTACCATGAAAGCGTTGTCTATCTGTATCATGCTGGTGGTGTACGGGCGCATGATTGAAATATACCTTGTAACGAGTATCGCCCCTATCCCCGTTGCGACAATGGTAAATCGTGAATGGGGCGGCATGGGACAGAACTACTTAAAATCCTTGCTTGCCCTCGGTTTTCAGGCTTTTCTAATTCTTGTGTGCGTCGGTATTTATGCGGTTTTGATACAGACAATCGCAGCAACCGATGACATATCCGGCGCGATCTGGTCTTGCATGGGCTATACCGTCCTCTTGTGTTTTACGCTTTTCAAAACGGGAAGCCTTGCAAAATCCGTATTCAGCGCGCATTAAGGGGGTGCAGATGAAGAAATACAAAATCATTTACGCCGATCCCCCTTGGAGATACGCGAGAAGCAAGGTACAGGGCGCAGCGGAAAAGCACTATCCCACTATGAGTATTGAGGAACTTTGCGCTTTACCCGTCAAAGAAATTGCGGATAAGGACTGTATTTTATTCCTATGGGCGACGTTCCCGCAGCTTAAAGAAGCGTTGCAGTTAATCAAGGCTTGGGGATTTACCTATAAATCCGTTGCCTTTGTATGGTTAAAGCAAAATCGGAAATCGCCCACTTGGTTTTATGGCTTGGGCTTTTGGACGCGAGGAAATGCGGAAATCTGCTTGCTTGCTACCAAAGGACACCCGAAGCGACAATCAAACAAGGTACATCAATTTATTATTTCCCCTGTTGAGCAGCACAGCAAAAAGCCGGATATAACGCGGGAAAAGATACTTGCCCTTATGGGCGACCTACCGCGTATTGAACTGTTTGCAAGGCAGCATACCCCTGGTTGGGACGTATGGGGAAATGAAATCAAAAGCGACATACGGTTTGCCGGAAAGGAGGTTTGAAATGGCGTATGTAACCGTCCCAAAGGATTTAACCAAAATCAAGAGCAAGGTAATGTTCAACCTTACCAAAAGACAATTACTCTGTTTCGGCGCGGCGGTGGCTATCGGGCTACCGCTATTCTTTTTGACAAAGGACAGCGCGGGAACGACAACGGCGGCTTTGTGCATGGTGCTTGCCATGCTGCCCATGTTCCTACTCGCTATGTACGAGAAGAACGGGCAACCGCTGGAAGTGATTATACGGCAATTTGTGGAAGTGAAGTTTCTTCGCCCCAAAGAGCGACCTTATCAGACCAACAATTTTTATACCGCCCTTGCGCGGCAGGAGCGATTAGATAAGGAGGTACGGGCGATTGTCAAAGGAAAAGGGAAAGACCCAAAACAAAAAGCGTAAACTTACGCGGCAGGAAAAGAAACAGATCGACGCGCTTATCCGGCAGTCAAAGGGCGACGGGAAGCCCCATACGGCGCAGGACAGCATACCGTTTGAACGAATGTATAAGGACGGGATTTGCCGCCTTGCAAACGGGCGGTATTCCAAGTGCATTGAGTTTGAAGATATTAACTATCAGCTTGCGCAGCCGGACGACAAGACCGCCATTTTTGAAGCCCTTTGCGATATGTATAACTCTTTTGACGCTTCTATCAGTGTGCAGCTTTCCTTAATCAGCCGCCATGCGAACAAGGAGGATTTCAAGAGCAGTATCACGATTGCCCCACAGAATGACGACTTTGACAGTATCAGAGCCGAATACACCGAAATGCTGCAAACACAGCTTGAACGCGGCAACAACGGGCTTATCAAGACAAAGTTTCTCACCTTTACCATTGAAGCAAAAGATATTAAATCGGCGCGGGCGCGGCTTGCCCGTATCGAAACGGACACCCTCAACCATTTTAAGGTGATCGGCGCGGCGGCGCGGGTATTGGACGGGAAGCAGCGGCTTGAAGTGCTGCATGGGCTTTTCCACCCGGACGGGGAACGCTTCAACTTTGCGTGGGAATGGCTACCCGTAAGCGGCCTTTCCGTCAAAGACTTTATTGCCCCGTCCTCTTTCCGTTTTGGCGACGGGCGAATGTTTCAAATGGGCGGGAAGTTTGGCGCGGTTTCCTTTTTGCAGATTGCCGCGCCGGAACTTTCAGACCGTATGCTTGCCGACTTCATGGAAGCGGAAAACGGGATTGTCGTCAATCTGCACATTCAGAGTATCGACCACAACGAAGCGATCAAGACGATCAAGCGGAAAATCACCGACCTTGACCGTATGAAAATCGAGGAACAGAAAAAGGCAATCCGCAGCGGCTACGATATGGATATAATTCCGTCCGACCTTGCCACCTACGGCGGCGAAGCGAAAAACCTTTTGCGGGATTTGCAGAGCCGGAACGAGCGAATGTTTTTGCTTACGCTGTTAGTTTTGAATGTGGCAGACACAAAGCAGAAATTGGACAACGACGTATTTCAGGCCGCAAGTATCGCACAGAAATACAACTGTATGCTCACCCGCCTTGACTACCGGCAGGAACAGGGGCTTATGTCCTCTATCCCATTGGGCGAAAACCTAATCCAAATCCAGCGGGGCTTGACGACTTCCAGCACCGCCATTTTCGTCCCCTTTACGGTACAAGAGCTGTTCCAAAGCGGCGAAGCGTTGTATTACGGCTTAAACGCATTATCGAATAACATGATTTTGTGCGACAGGAAAAGGCTGAAGAACCCTAACGGCTTGATACTCGGCACACCCGGCAGCGGCAAGAGTTTTTCGGCAAAGCGCGAGATCACCAACGCTTTTCTCATTACCGCAGACGATATTATCATTTGCGACCCGGAAGCGGAATATTACCCCCTTGTGGAACGGCTGAAAGGGCAGGTTATCAAGGTTTCGCAGAACAGCACGCAGTACATTAACCCGATGGATATAAACCTCAATTACAGCGAGGGCGACACGCCCATAGCCTTAAAGAGCGATTTTATCCTTTCCTTTTGCGAGTTGATTATGGGCGGCAAAAACGGGCTGGAAGCGGTTGAAAAGACTTTGATTGACCGCGCCGTTATCAGCGTGTACCGCAGCTACCTTGCAGACCCGAAGCCGGAGAATATGCCGATTTTGGGCGACCTCTACAATGAAATCAAGAAGCAGCCGGAAAAGGAAGCGCAGCGTATCGCGTCGGCATTGGAACTCTATGTAAATGGCAGTTTGAACGTGTTTAACCACCAAACAAACGTTGACATTCACAACCGCCTTGTCTGCTTTGATATTAAAGAACTCGGCACCCAGCTACGAAAACTCGGTATGCTCATTGTCCAAGATCAAGTTTGGAACAGAGTTACCATAAACCGCAGCGAAGGCAAGGCGACGCGGTACTATATCGACGAGTTTCATTTGCTGCTCAAAGAGGAACAGACCGCAGCGTACAGCGTTGAGATTTGGAAGCGTTTTAGAAAATGGGGCGGTATTCCGACAGGTATCACCCAAAACGTGAAAGATTTGTTATCGTCCCGCGAGGTGGAGAACATTTTTGAAAACAGCGATTTTGTGTATATGCTCAACCAAGCCCAGGGCGACAGGGAAATCCTTGCAAAGCAGCTTAACATTTCGCAGCAGCAAATGACCTATGTAACCCATTCCGACGCGGGCGAGGGGCTTATCTTCTATGGCAACGTGATTTTGCCCTTTATTGACCGTTTCCCGCAAGATACGGAACTCTATCGTGTAATGACGACCAAACCCGGCGAGGTGTCGGCATGAGGATAGAAATGGACAAAATCTATTGCGGCGACAGCTTGCAGGTGCTTCAAACCTTGCCGGAAAATGCAGTTGATTGTTGCGTAACGTCCCCACCCTACTATGCCTTGCGGGACTACGGCGCAGACGGGCAGATCGGACGGGAAGCAACGCCGGAGGAATATGTTTCCCGTATTACGGCGGTATTCCATGAGGTAAAGCGGGTGCTTACGCCGGAGGGTACTTGTTGGCTGAATATCGCGGACACTTATTGCGGCACAGGCAGCAAAGCCGACCACCAAGACCCCAAATACCCCAAAGGCAGGAACGGGCAGCAAGTGGCGTTTAACCACCGCGCCCCCGGCTGCAAGCCCAAAGATTTAATTGGTATTCCGTGGCTTGTAGCCCTCGCCTTGCGGGGCGACGGTTGGTATTTGCGCAGTTCTATCATTTGGCACAAAACAAACCCCATGCCGGAAAGCACGCGGGACAGGCCGACCCGCTGCTATGAATATGTGTTTCTGCTTACCAAGTCAAAGAAGTATTATTACGATTGGCAAGCAGTAGCCGAGCCGATAGCCCCCACAACGGCGGGGCGGCTGAAAAGCGGAGTTAGCAAAGGAAATAAGTATAACGTTACTGTTCCGGGGCAAAACCAACCGCAGAAAATCAACCGCCCCCGCGAAAAGGGCGCATACGCCGACGAGTTGATTTCTCCCGTCCGCAGCCGCCGCAACGTTTGGCAGATTAACAATGTCGGCTATCATGGCGGGCATTTCGCAGCGTTCCCGCCGAAACTTGCGGAAACGTGCATTTTGGCGGGCTGTCCCATCGGCGGGATTGTCCTTGACCCCTTTTTCGGCAGCGGCACGACGGGCATGGTAGCAAAACGGCTTAACCGCCGCTATATCGGCATTGAGTTAAACCCCGACTATTGCGAACTTGCAAAACAGCGGATTGGAGGTGATGAAGATTGAGCAAGGAACTGAAAGCCCCCGACAAGGTAACGCAAAAAATGACCCGCGACGGTGCGGTTGCGGAAAACCTCACGACGGGCGAAACGTCCAGTATCAGCGAAAGGCCGCAGGAAGAAAACTATTCAGCCCCCGCAGGGGTGGCAGCGGAAAAGGTTGTGCAGCATATCGGCGCAGAGATTGAGCGACACGCAGCAAAAGGCGCGGAGAAAAAAGCCCTTGACGCGACGCAGCCTAAAACCCATTCTTCCCGCTTGCAGTTTTCCGAAGCGGAACGGGCAACGCCGGAACTTCAAAAAGCGATCAAGAAATCGGATAAGGCGGCAGACTGTTTAGACGCAGCGCGGGCGGCTATCCCCAAGCAGACCAAAATCAAGAAAGAGCGCGTTTTTGACGAAGCGAAAGGCAAGGCAAAGACGCGCCTTTCCTTTGAAAAGACGGATAAGCCCCCAAACGGCAAGTTGCGGCATAACCCCTTATCCCGTCCGGCACAGGAGTTAAACAGTACCGTACATGGGAAAATCTACGAGGTAGAGAAAGAAAACGTCGGTGTGGAAAGCGGGCACCGGGTAGAACTTGCCGGAGAGAAAGCGGGCGGCATGGCGGCGCGGGCAGTTAAGGGCGGCATACGCCGCCATAAGCTGAAACCCTACCGGGCAGCGGCGGCAGCGGAAAAACAAGCGGTAAAGGCAAACGCAGATTTTCTCTATCAAAAGGCGTTGCACGATAACCCCGCGCTTGCGCACTCCAACCCCATTTCCCGTTTTTGGCAGAAGCAGCGCATTAAAAAGCAGTATGCAAAAACGCTGAAAGCGGGCGGCAAAGCGAAAAAAACCGCTGAAGCCACCGCAAAGGCGGCGAAGAAAACCGCGCAGGAAACCAAACGGGCGACGTTCTTTGTTGTCCGGCATTGGAAAGGCTGCTTGATTGTGGGCGGGATTGCCTTTATCGTGCTGCTGCTTTTCGGCGGGCTGTCCTCTTGCTCCCTCTTTGGCGGCAACAGCGGCAGCGGCTTGATTGCGTCGTCCTATCTCTCCGAGGACGCGGATATAACGGGCGCGGAAAGCGCGTATGCCGCTATGGAAGCCGAGTTACAAGATATGCTGGACAATATCGAAAGCGAATACCCCGGCTATGACGAATACCGGGTAAACGCGGACGAGATCGAGCATGACCCCTATGTGCTAATTTCTATCCTTTCCGCGTGGCATGAGGGCGTGTTTACACTCGATGAAGTGCAAAGCACCCTTGAAATGCTCTTTGAGAAACAGTATATCTTGACGGTCGAGGAAGAAGTACAGGTACGCTACCGCACCGAAACAAGGACGGACAGCGAGGGCAACCCCTATACGGTTGAAGTCCCCTATAACTATTACATTCTTCATGTGGATTTGGAAAACTTCAACCTCTCCCATGTCCCCGTTTACATCATGGGCGAAGAACAGCTATCCATGTACGCTATGTATATGTCGTCGCTGGGAAACAGACCCGACCTTTTCCCGCAATCCGGCTATGTGTCTAAATACTATGAAAACCCGCCCGCCGATTATGAAGTACCCGCCGCGCTGCTGGGTTCCGATGAAAAGTTTGCGCGGCTCATGGAGGAAGCAGATAAATACGTCGGTTTTCCCTATGTGTGGGGCGGCAGCACCCCGGAAACCTCTTTTGATTGCAGCGGCTTTGTGAGTTATGTGTTGACGAACAGCGGCCTATACAATACGGGCAGACTTGGGGCGCAAGGGCTTTACAACATCTCAACCCCTGTTTCTAACCCGCAGCCGGGGGATTTGGTGTTCTTTACGGGTACATACGACACCCCCGGCGTTTCCCATGTGGGGATTTATGTGGGCGAGGACGGGGACGGAAGCCCCGTCATGCTGCATTGTGGCGACCCTATCCAGTATTCAAAGCTGGACACCAGCTATTGGCAATCCCACTTTTACGCCTACGGGCGGTTAAATTACAATTAAAAGGAGTTGAAAAATGAATATTGTATCTTTTGGCGGCGGCACGAATAGTGCCGCCTTACTTATTGGCCTATACAAGCACAAAATCCCGATTGACCTTATCACCTTTGCCGATACGGGCGCGGAACACCCGCATACCTATCAATTTATCGAGATAATCAATCAATGGCTTGCGGAACACGGTATGCCGCAGATTACCGTTGTGCAGTATGTTGACCGCTACGGCAACCGCCTATCTCTTGAAACCGAGTGCTTGCGCTCTCATACGCTCCCGTCGATTGCCTACGGGCATAAGCGTTGTTCGCAGAAACACAAAATCGCACCGCAGGAAAAGTTTTGCAACCACTATGCGCCTTGCCGCGAAGTATGGCAGCGCGGCGAGAAAGTCAACCGCTATATCGGCTATGACGCGGGAGAAGTGAAACGGTATGAACATTCCCGCAAGTACAACGAAGCCGACAAAAAATATCATAACCGCTACCCCCTCATTGAAGAATGGGGCTGGAACAGGGACGATTGTATCCGGGAAATCAAAGCGGCAGGATTGCCGCAGCCGGGTAAATCGTCCTGTTTCTTTTGTCCGAGCATGAAGAAACAAGAGATTTTATATCTCAAAGAACACTATCCCGATCTATTTAACCGGGCGGCGACTTTGGAAGAAAACGCTATGCCCTATCTTAAAACCGTTAAGGGATTGGGGCGCAGCTATTCATGGAAAGAACAGTTTGGAAAGGAGTAAATGACTATGGCGAACACGAAACTTGACCGTATCGAAAGGGATATTGAGAAAACGAGGGCAAAAATCCTTGAACAGCAAAAGAAGCTGAAAGACCTTGAAGCGCAGAAAGTCGAGGAAGAAAACGCGCAGATCGTGCAAATGGTAAAGGCGGTACACCTTGACGGGACGCAGCTTGCCGCGTTCCTCTCCGCTTACGCCAGCGGCGAAATCACCTTGCCGCAGCCGGAAGCCACTTACCCCGCCGAACAGGAGGACAACGACAATGAAGAATAAAAAGATAATCCGAAAGTTTACCGTATTGCTTGCCGCACTGGTTATCATGTGCGGCTTTTCTGTTACCGCTTATGCGGGCGGTGGCGATGAAAGCGACGACACGCCTACCCCCGTAACCGAGGAAACCCCCGCGCCGGAAACCGAGCCGGAAGAAACGACGGGCGGCTATGAGCCGCAGCCCCTTACCCCGGACGGGAATATGTCCCTTGTGGACGATATAACGGGTGAAGCGTCCGGCGACAAGCAGTTTATCACCGTCGTTACCAAAAGTGGCAACTATTTTTACATCATCATTGACCGCGCCGAGGACGGGGAAAATACCGTCCATTTCCTTAACCAAGTGGACGAAGCGGATTTAACCGCCCTTATGGAGGACGGGCAGACCGAAGCCCCCGTTTGTAGCTGCACCGATAAATGCGTTGCCGGAAGCGTCAACACCGCTTGCCCGGTTTGCAGCGTCAACATGAGCGAGTGCGCGGGTGTGGAAGCCGAGCCGGAGCCGGAAGAAACCGAGCAGCCGCCGGAAGAAGAAAAAGGCGGCGGCATGGGTATTCTGCTTGTCGTGCTGCTTGTTGCCGCAGCGGGCGGCGGCGCGTTCTACTACTTTAAGATTTTGAAGCCCAAAAAGGACGCGGCGAAAGGCAGCAGCAGCCTTGACGACCTTGATTTTGACGAGGACGACGAGGAAACGGAAGTAGTCGAAACCGAACAGACCGAGCAGGAGGACGATAATCTATGAAACTTGTAATTGCAGAAAAACCGAGCGTCGGGGCGGCGATTGCCGCCGTTATGGGCGCGAATGAAAAGCGCAGCGGATATTTTGAGGGCGGCGGCTACCTTGTGTCGTGGTGTATCGGGCATTTGATTAGCCTTGCAGACGCGGCGACCTACAATGAACAATTCCGTAAATGGAAGTACGACGATCTTCCCATTGTCCCGCAGGAGTGGCAGTTTATTGTTGCCAGCGGCAAGGAGCAGCAGTTTTCCATTCTCAAAGACCTTATGCACCGCAGCGACGTTACCGAGATTATCAATGCTTGCGACAGCGGGCGCGAGGGGGAACTCATTTTCCGCTTTGTCTATGAACAGGCGAATTGCAAAAAGCCCTTTTCCCGCCTTTGGATTAGCAGCATGGAAGCAAGTGCAATCCGCGAGGGCTTTTCAAATCTCAAAGACGGGCGCGGCTATGACAACCTCTATCAATCCGCGCTTTGCAGAGCAAAGGCCGATTGGCTCATTGGCATTAACGCGACCCGCCTTTTCTCTATCCTCTACCATAAAACATTGAATGTCGGCAGAGTGCAAACGCCCACCCTTGCTATGCTGGTAAACCGCGACTATGCAATCAGCAGCTTTAAGAAAGAGAAATATCATGTCGTCCGGCTGGACGTTGGCGGCGTTGCCGCCCTTTCCGAAAGGCAGGACGACGAAGCGGCGGCGCGGCAGATGAAAGCGGCTTGCGAGAAATCGCAGGCCGTTTGTACTTCCCTTAAAAAAGAGAAAAAGACCGCAGCCCCGCCGAAACTGTTTGACCTCACCGCCTTGCAGCGGGAAGCAAACCGTTTGTATGGGTTTACGGCGAAACAGACCCTTGACTATGCGCAAGCCCTTTATGAAAAACGGCTTTTGACCTATCCCCGCACCGACAGCAAATATATCACTTCCGATATGGAGGGCAGCACAAAGGAACTTATCACCGGCCTTTGCGCTGCTCTCCCCTTTATGCAGGGCGTGAAGCTGCAAGCCGACCTTGCGAGGATTTGCGACAACAGCAAAGTAACCGACCATCACGCCATTTTGCCGACAGCGGAGTTTGTGAAAACGGGCTTTTCTTCCCTTGCCGAAAGTGAGAAAAAGCTAATGACCCTTGTGTGCGCAAAACTGCTTTGCGCCGTTGCCGCGCCCTATGAGTATGAAGCGGTTACGGCGGTTTTCACTTGCGGCGGCTATACCTTTACCGCAAAGGGCAGGACGACGCTTTGCGAGGGTTGGCGCGAGATTGAAAGACTATCCCGCGCCGCGTCCGGGGAACAGGACGAGGACGCAGAGCCGGAAGCGGTTTTACCCCCGCTTGCCGAGGGGCAGACCTTTGACAATCCGGCAGCGGAGATCTCCGAACGTTACACGCAGCCCCCAAAGGCATTTACCGAAGATACGTTACTTTCGGCTATGGAGAGTGCGGGAAAGGAGGACACGCCGGAGGACGCGGAGCGCAAAGGGTTAGGCACCACCGCGACGCGGGCGGGTATCATTGAAAAACTCATTAGCGCGGGCTTTGCCGAGCGCAAGGGCAAAAAGCTAATCCCCACAAAGGACGGGTATAACCTTGTCGCTATTCTGCCCGACAGCCTTACGTCCCCGCAGCTTACGGCAGAATGGGAAACGCGCCTTACCGGGATTGCAAAGGGCAGCGACAGCCCCGCCGACTTCATGCGCGGGATTGAGGAAATGACAGCGGGGCTTGTCAAGACCTATTCCGCGATTTCCGAGGATAAAGCGAAGCTGTTTACCCCGCAGCGGGAAGCAATCGGCACTTGCCCCCGTTGCGGCGCGGCGGTTTACGAGGGCAAGAAAAACTTTTACTGCTCCGACAGGGCTTGCAGCTTTGTGATGTGGAAGAATGACCGCTTTTTTGAGCAGCGCAAAAAGGCTTTCACAAAGGCGATTGCCGCCGCCCTTTTGAAAGACGGAAAGGTAAAAATCAAAGGTATGTACTCGACCAAGACGGGAAAGACCTTTGACGGAGTTGTGCTGCTTGCCGACACAGGCGGCAAGTATGTAAACTTCCGCGTCGAGCAGAACCGAAAATGATAAGGCTTGATGAAAAGCAATACCGCGCCGTAAAGAAAATGACCCGCGCCGCTTGTGCAAACAACGATTGCGGGAATTGTCTGCTGCTGGACGACGGGGAAACTTGCGTTTGTGTGCAGAGTATCAGCTATTCGCTGCTATGCCGCTATTTCCGCGAAGCGGTATTACCCGCCGACAGGCAGCTTTGCGAACAGATCACCCGCAGCGGGGAAACCGATTTGAAGCGTTGCGCGGTATGCGGCAGCACGTTTGCGGCGGGCAGCAACCGGGCGAAATACTGCCCCGATTGCGCGGCAAAGATACGCCGCAGACAGAAAGCCCAAAGCGAGAGAAACAGGCGTTTACGGATAAAAACAACTACATAGCAAGCACAGCAAACGAGTACCCGTTTGCGAGAAATGCCCGCGCTTCCCATAGAGAGCGCGGGCATTTTGCTTGTTGGGATAGTCCCAAACCCTTATATGACCGAGAAAGGACGTGATGAAAGAATATGCCGTATTCCTCATACGACCATGACAAATTGGAAACCGCCGAAACCATGCGGATAGAACGCCGGATATATTTTGAAGCAAAGGACAGGGAGATTGCCCCTTATGCTTCCTTGCCGATTGCGCAGCTACTTTCCATGCGCAGCGAAAGCGCGGCGGCAGAACAGGCGATTTTTGACGACCTTAAAGAACGCGCCGCCGCATGGGAAGAACAGGCGGGAAGAACGCTTTTGCTGGATAAAACACTTGAATATGTGAGAACGCCGCACGTCCAGCACACCGCTAACGAGTGGCAGACCACCGAGCATAACCGCCATATTCGCAGCAACCGGGTATATCAGATGAATTACTACATTTACGAGAATACCCGCTACGACAAAGAAGCGCAGAAATCTATCCCGTATTCATGGACGCTTACATGGAGCGTGCGCACCAACAGCCCAAGCAGAACCCAAGCGAAGATTGCCGGACAAGATAGAAAGGTTTTCACCGACAAGGCAGCTATGGAAAAGTATCTGAATGGGCGTATCAAAGCGTATGACCGTCTGTTTACGGAAATCTCCCCGCCTATCCCGCAGGAGTACGCCGACTATTTCAAAGTAAACGGTATGCTCATGCCGGACTACACCATAGAGGGCGAAGAACCCCCGCAGCAGCAACAGGCGGCAGCTATCCCCGAAAATACCGGGCAGGAAAAGGAGCGTGAACACATGAGCGAACAGTTTTCTATTATGATAGGCAACCGCAGCCGCTTTGACGCGGGCGACCCCGGCGGCTATTGGCTGGATATGCCCGCCACAAAGGAGCAGTTGCACGAAGCTATGCGGAACGTCGGCATTACTGCCGACAACCCGCAGGATTTTTCCATTCGCGGCTATTCCGACGACCCGGAGAAACATATTGCCTTGCCTTATGAAATGGTATGCGCCGCCGACGTGGACGAACTCAATTTTCTTGCGGCGCGGCTCGAACAGCTTGACCCCGCCGAGGTTGGCAAGCTGAACGCAGCCTTGCAGCAGAAAAACGGGCTTGCAAATATTGGACAGGTAATTGACTTCACCTACAACGTGGATTTCTACGTCCATATCCCCGAAGTACATAACTACCACGATTTGGGCGACTATTACTTAAATCAATCCGGCATGGTACAAATGCCCGAAGAATGGAAAGGCGGCATTGACCTTTCTACTTTTGGCAGGAACGCTGCCGCGCAGGAAAAAGGCGCGTTTACCGAGTACGGCTATATCGTGGAAAGCGGCGACGAGTGGGAACGGCAGTTTGAGGGGCGCGAAGTGCCGGAAGAATACCGCATTATGAGTTACCCGCAGCCGGAGCGCGGCGAACAGGACAAAGCCTATATGGACGCAGCCGAAACGCAGCAAGCAGACGCACAGGCCGCAGAGCCGCAGCAGCCCCGCCCCGTCGTCCCCATTATCCTTACTTCCGAAAAGCCCGCCGAAAAGGTAAAGGAGATCACCGCGCGTTTGGAACAGGGCGTACAGGCGATTTTTGACAGCGACCGCTACAAAGAGTTTCTTACTGCCATGTCGAAGTTTCACGATTACAGCTTGAATAACACTATCCTAATTGCCATGCAGGGCGGCAATTTGGTAAAGGGCTATTCACAATGGCAGAAAGAGTTTGACCGCCATGTAAAGAAAGGCGAGAAAGGCATTAAAATCTTTGCCCCCGCGCCCTACAAGGTGAAAAAGCTGGTTGATAAAATCGACCCCGAAACGAGAAAGCCCATGCTTGACCGCGAGGGAAAAGTGGTAAAGGAAGAAAAGGAAATCACCGTCCCCGCCTTTAAGGTTATAACCGTCTTTGATATTTCGCAGACCGAGGGCAAGGAGTTTCCCGACCTTTCCGTTAAACCGCTGCTTGCCGATGTGGAGCAGTACGAGGATTTTTTCGCCGCCCTTGAAAAAGCGTCCCCCGTCCCGATTGCATTTGAGCAGATCACAAACGGCGCAAATGGGTATTTCAGTTTGACCGACAAGCGTATTGCAATCAAAGAGGGCGTGAGTGAATTACAGGCGGTAAAGACCGCCATTCACGAAATCGCCCATGCGAAGCTGCACGACGTAGACTTAAACGCCCCGCCGGAGCAGCAAAACCGCGTTGACCGCCATACCTGCGAGGTAGAAGCGGAAAGCGTCGCTTATACGGTTTGCCAGCATTTCGGCCTTGATACTTCCGATTACTCTTTCGGCTATGTGGCTGGTTGGAGCAGCGGCAAGGAAATGACCGAGTTAAAAGCGTCCCTTGAAACAATACAGACCACCGCAAAGGAACTCATTACCGAGATTGAGGGGCATTTTACCGAGTTGCAGCAGCAGCGGCAAGCCGAGCAGGAGCAGGGCGATACCTTTTCCATTTATCAGTTAAAGCGCGGGGACGAAACAAGGGACTTGCGCTTTGAGCCTTATGACCGTCTGCAAGCGGCTGGACTTACCATTGACCGGGTAAATTATGAACTCGTCTATACTGCACCGCTTACAAAGGATATGACGCTGGGCGACATTTGGGAAAGGTTTAATATCGACCACCCCGCCGATTTCAAGGGGCATAGCCTTTCCGTTTCCGACATTGTTGTGCTTCATCAGAACGACGAGGACACCGCCCACTATGTAGACAGTATCGGTTTTCAGCAAGTGCCGGAGTTTTTGCAGGAGCAGCAGACCCCCGTATTTGACAAGCTGCCGCCCGAACAGCAGCAAGCCTTGTCCGACACCGTACAAGACACTTTGCAAATGCTGGTTGACGCAGACAAGCGGATTTATGGCGACGTTACGGGCAAGACCCTTGAAGCAATCGCGGCGCAAGGATATTCCTACAAGGACGGGCAGCTTGAAAAGCAGCAGCCGGAAGCGACCCCCGACAGCCTTTTGACGGGTGAAACCGTCAGAACGCCGAGGGGCAATTTTCATATTACCGATATGAGCCGTGAACAGATCGAAGCGGCGGGATTTGGTTTTCACCATGCGTCGGAGGACGGGAAGTATCTCATTATGGGGAATGGCACACAGGCTTATGCCATAGCCGCCGAGCAGCCGCAGCGGGATAATCCCTTAAAGCACGTCGAGGACACCATAGAGCAGAACGACAACAATTTTGACGGGCTTATCAACAATACGCCGCAAACGCCCACCGTTGCAGATTTTGAGCAGCGGGCAAAGGCGGGGGAAGCGATTTCCGTTACCGACCTTGCAAAAGCGGTAAAAGCCGAGAAACGGGAACAGCCGCAGAAAAAACCGTCCATTTTGAAGAAGCTGGACGAATACAAGAAACAGGCGGCGCAGCAGCCGAAAGATAAACAGAAAGAGCATAAAAAGGATTTGGAGGTTTGATAGCATGAATACCCGCTTTACCATTGAGGAAGAAAACATTGTTGCGATCTACGCCGAGGACAGCCGGGAAACAACGCTTGAAAATATCCTTGCCGCCATGCCCTACATGGACGAGGATATGCGCCAGCTTGCCGCCGCAGCGGTGAACAAGCTGCAAGCCATGACGGACAGCGAGTTTTCCGAAAGGGAGTTTATCTTGACCGACGAGGAATAGCCCATAGAGAACAGGGGCGCGGTTGCCGATTTCCGGCACCGCGCCCCTGTTCTTTTTTTGTCCTTGCGTGGACAATTAGAAAGCCGTTTTTGCGGGTTTGAATATACTTTATCGTCTATGTCGTTTTCATGCGCTGGAAGCCGCAGAAACACAGGCGTTTTCAGCCCTTAACATTCCACTTGCCACCCCATGTTTTGCGCCTTATCGCTCCTGCTCCCGCGCCCTGCTTTGGGACGGGTAAAGAATACTATCGACGTTCTTTTTGACAACGCCGTATTCCTGCATTTGCTTCTTGGCTTGCCGATAATCTTCATACAATTTGGTTTTCCTGTCGTTTAAGCTTCTATACTCCTTGCGCAGCGCGGCGAGATCGGGCAGCTTCTTTATCTGCATTTCCTTTAATGCCCTTGCCGCAGCTTCAAACAGGATAATTTCGCTTTCATGCCCCCGCAGATACTTTTCCTTGTCCGGCGATTTTCGGTATTCATCGTAAATCGGTTTTAACTGTCGGTATGTGGTGGTGTGCTTGATAAGCAGCGACAAATCAGACATACGCTGTTCCACTTCCTTAACCGCCTTTGCCGCCGCGTCATGAGCGGTCATAATATCGGCTATCTTGCTTTCAAGTTCGCTATAATACTCAATCTTGTTTTCGGTTAGGAAGTTCATGCTTTTAGCAGCCTGTTTCAGATTATGGATTTTTGCCCACCGTTCATAGCCCGCCGACTGTTGGGCTTTGATACTGTTTTCAAGATCGACGACAAGCCGGATTTTCTTATCTTCCCGCAGCGTTTTTGTTTTGGCAACATACACGCCCTTGATACGCTCCTTTATCGCTTCTTCCGTATAGGCCGCGCCGAGCGTCTTTGTGCGGGTAAACCGTTCCTGTCCGGCAGCGCGAAAGGAAATGTATTTGCCCTGTTTGATTTCATACCCCATTTCCTGCAAGCGGCGCAGCAGTTCGTCAAAATCTTTCACTTGGGGAATGAGAGTATCTATCGCCGTTTTCAGCTTTGCTTTGTAGCTTGTCCCTTGCTTTTCGGCGGTGTATTCTGCATAGCTTTTTCCCTTGTCCTGTCCCGGTACGACGACGGATAGCCCATGCTCTTTACATATCCTGTCGCTGGTGCGCCGGATAAAGTGATAGCTTTGCTTGTTGGAATGGTACTTTTTGTAGTCAACGAAGCTAACCGCGTTGAAAATCAAGTGATTATGCAGATGGTCTTTATCGACGTGAGTTGTCAAAACAAACTCATACTTGCCGCCTAATACCGCCCCGGCAAGTTCCATGCCGATTTTGTGCGCTTCTTCCGGTGTGGTTTCTCCCACCGCAAAGGATTGTATCAAGTGCCGCCCTAAATGTGTGCCGCGATCTCCGGCAGCTTCCCGCGTCCATGCAAACTCAATATCGGCGGTTTCCAGCCCGCAGCCGAAAGAGGACGCAAGCAGCTTCCCGTCTGTCTTTTCGGGATTTAAGATATAGTCTATCGCAGCCTTTAAGGTTGATTTAATAGGGTGCGTCTTTGTAACCGCCATATCTCGTCCACCGCCTTTTTAATGTCCTCTATATCCTGCCTGTAAACCGTCCCCGTCGCATTGGCGCGTTTTGCAATTTGGTTGATGTTCCGGCTCACCGCTTGCAGTTCCCGGATATATGCTTTTGTGTCGCTTCGGTCAACGACAAGAATATACCCGTCTATCGCCATTTTACGGAAGTATGCCCCATACTGCTTTATGGGAAGCTGCTTCATCTTCTCGTCGATCAGCCGCTTTTCTTCTTCCGTAACGTAAAACTTCATCTGTATATTTCTCTTTCGGTTTTCCATTTCCGCACCGCCTTTCGGTATAAGGGTTTGGGATTATCCCAACAAGCATTTTCCGCAAACGGGTACTCGTTTGCTGTGCTTGCTATCTACTCCATACCCCCACCGAAAGGCGGTATTTGTTGCGCGTTCCTTTGATTTTGGACGCAAAAAAAGATTGCAGCCGCCATGCGCTGCAATCTCCCGATTTCTCATATTGTGAGGTTAATCCTCTGCTTTTTCGACTTCCGTTATCTCCCTTGCTGTTGCGGTTACAATCCGTATGCCTTTATCGCTCATACCGTCCAGCAGCGCGTCAAGCTGCCGCCGCCCGGTGGATTTCTCCGCATTGCTGTTCGGGAAGAAAAATTGATCTACCGAAATATGATACCGGGTTACAAGGTCATAGAATACCTGTAAACTCGGCTGTTGTCCCTTGTTCTCGATATTCGCAAGGTAGCGCGGGGAAATATATAACTCGTCGCTTACCTTTTTGCGGCTCTCGCCGTATTCATTTCTCGCGGCTTTTATAGCTGCCCCGAAAGCCTTAAAGTCGTACAATGGTACGGGTCTTTTTGCCATTTTCATTCACCCTGTTACATTTTACAGTTCACCTTTCTTTTTGGATATGTCCACACAATTCATATCATTAGGTTAAATACTTCCTGTTGTGTATTGACAGTAGACTGATTTTCTGATAAAATAAAATTTATGTAAAAGGAGGCGGCGTTTATGTTGCATAGCATGCGTATTAGATAAGCATTGAAAAAAAGGATTTTCCCATTTTCAACATGGGCTTTTTTGTCATGCTTATTTTGCGGATGCTATACAAAAAACTAACGACGTATAGATATAGTATAGACATAGTGCAAGCTATGCCTTAGTTTTGTTGTACTGCTCTGTGCATTATAAATGCAGGTCAATGCTCATGTTGAGGATTGACCTGCATTTTTTTGTGTAAAAAGGACGAGTGAAATATAATGCTTAAAAAATATTGGATAAAATGTCCGATTTGTAACGGAAAGACGAGAGTTCAAGTATTTCATAATACTGTATTAAAAGATTTTCCTCTTTTCTGCCCTAAATGCAAATTGACGCATATCATTGATGTAGAAAAATTAGAGATTGTAATCAAAAATACAGAAAAACAAACTTTTATTATTTAGAAGAAAGGATATAAAAATGAAACGTTTACCTAAATATACGCCTGCGGAAGTACGGAATGATCCATACGGATTTACTTACAAAGAAATGTCGGAAGTTATTGGCGAGAATGAAGCAAAAGCCTTATATGAAGAATTATATAAGCAATTACCACGCAAAAAAAATCTATCAATGTTGGTAAAAAATATTTGCAAAAGCAGTGATACTGAAAAGTATGTTTACGAACTGAAAGACAACAAATACATTGAAACGGTTTTTATCAAGCGGCGAGATGGTGGAACTGTTTGCGTGAGCACACAAGTCGGTTGTCCTGTTGGTTGTATTTTTTGTGAGTCCGGGCGAAATGGCTTTGTTCGTAATCTAACATCGTCAGAAATCGTACAACAGATTATATTGTTGCGTCGAAAAGTAAACCGTATCGTTTTTATGGGTATGGGAGAGCCTTTATTCAATTATGACAACTTGATAAAAGCAATCCATATTCTCCGAGATAGATATGGGCTCAACTTTCCAACCGACGGCATTACCATATCAACAGTTGGTCCGGTCGATCAATTAAAAAAATTGCGCGAGGAACATCTTAAAATTCAGTTGACAATATCTTTACACGCAGCAACACAATCTGCAAGAAATCGTATTATTCCTCACATGCGCATATATGCTATTGAAGATGTTGTTAAGCAAGCCTTATCCTATTCTGAAAGGCATAATCGCAAAATTGTCTTTGCGTATTTGCTTTTACCGGGTATAAATGACCGGCCCTCAGATGTAAGACAACTTGCAAAATGGTTTCGGGGCAAAAAAGTTATGATTAACGTGTTACAATACAACCCAACAAGCAATTCAAGAATTAAAGCACCACAGAAACGGGAAATAGTTGCATTCAAACATCAATTAGAGCAAGCAGGACTTGAAGTTACTATGAGAGTTTCTCATGGCAGAGAGATTAACGCGGCTTGTGGACAGTTAGCTAACACATATAATAAATTCAAAAAAAAATGATTAAAAGTGCCAGACGCATAGACGCAGAGCCGATAACGCATTAGGTCAAAAAACCTATGTGTTATCGGCTTTTTTATTTAATATTGCGCAAAAGCCGCTGTTCCCTATTATAGAATGGATTGCGGGTAGTGTATTAAAGTCGCCCTTTTTTAAGGATACGGCGGTATCGGGGAGGTATCGCCGTGTCCATTTTTATTTACTGTAACCCGCCTAATGCTTTGCGGTCAAAAAAAGCTATGCTCCGCAAGCGGGATATTCCGGCTATGAATGTGAACTGTCAATACATTTAGCTACTGCTTACATTTCCTTTGCGCCCGTCCGCGTCTTGCGGACGGGCGCATTTTGCTTTTTTCAACTTTTTTCTGAAAAGCGCACTCAAGAGCCATCTCCCGAACGGGTACGGAGCGAAAGGGGCAGAGAGGACAAGCCCTTAACTCCCGTCCTCTACTCCACGCGGGAAGGAGGTGAACTCTATGGAGCTATCTTCTTCCGACAAGGAAAGAATACAACATCAGTACGACGCATTAGCAAAGAAAACTTTGGTCGGCGAAGCGAAAAGCCACCGCCGCACTCTTGCGAAACGCGCAGCACGCGAAGTTACTTTTTCGGATTTGAGCGAAAGCGAACTCGCGCAGCTTTTCACAACGGACGAATACGAAAGCGATTATTTCCGTTTTCAAGTGTCCGGCTTTGATGTACTCGTCAAAAATGAACTGCTTGCCGAAGCCCTTAACGCTTTGCCCGAAAGGAAACGCGACATTATCCTTTTGTCCTACTTCTTGGATATGAGCGACGCGGAAATTGGCGAACTGCTGAATGTTGTACGCACGACGGTTTTCCGGCACAGGAAATCCGCGCTTGCGAAAATCAAACAGTATTTGGAGGGAAAAGCAGATGATGAATACCGTTAGGAAGTCTGAAAATCTGTTGCCGTTCCCTGTCATTTCCGCAGCGGCAAACGGCGACACAACCGCCATGTGCGCGATCTTGAAGCACTACGAGGGTTACATAGCGAAACTTTGTACCCGCACGCTGAAAGACGACGCGGGCAATACCTATTCCTATGTGGACGAGGAAATGCGTAACAGGCTGCAAGTGCGCCTTATTACCCGCACCCTTGCTTTTCATGTAGGATAATCTTTTAGCCCATGCGGGGAGCGTGTCCCCTTTCCACGCTTCCCGTTATGGGCTATTTGTCGTTCCGCAAAAGCATATCCGCTGTTGATGTGCTTTTGCAGGCCGACAAAGCCTATTGTTCTTTGACAAAGAAAGCGGCCTTTGGTGCGCAGCATAACAGGCAAACGGGTACATTCCGTCTGTACCGAGCCAGTCGGCGGGTACGCCATGACAGCTTTTCCCCATAGGGGAAAAGCCGAGCGAGAACTACCGCGCCGTAAAACAGGTTTAGCAGCTTGTGGGCGACGACATACAAGGCGGCACAATGATACTCCCGCGTTGAACACCCTCAAAGTATTGCGCGGCGCACCCATAAGCATGGGCCGGGGTGAAACTCCCGTGAGGTTGCAGCTAACAACCGCCCGTTTTTGCCTTTTGACGAATATAGTTTATCCATACAGGAAAAGGAGGTTTTTCTAATGGATAAAAAACAGACAATTACAACCGAACGCAAAATAGGGAAAATCACCTATCTTGTTCAAGCGTTGCCGAGTGAAAAGGCAACCGATACAATCCATAAAAAGATTGAGAAACTCATTGTAAAGGATTTGCAGAAAAAGCCCGGAAATCCGGGATTTTTAGCGTCCGAGTAGTGCATTAGGCGGCGGGATATGGTATAATGATAGCAACACATTATACCTGTTTATTCGGCTGTCGGAAAGGAGGACTAATGTTACAGTCGAATAAAATCACCGCCCTTTACTGCCGTTTAAGTCAAGAGGATATGCAAGCCGGAGAAAGCGGAAGCATACAGCACCAAAAAATGATACTTCAACGCTATGCGGACGAACACCATTTTTTGAACACAAAGTTTTTTGTGGACGACGGATTTTCCGGCGTGAGTTTTGAGCGCGAGGGGCTGCAAGCGATGTTGCAGGAAGTGGAAGCCGGACGAGTGGCGACGGTCATTACCAAAGACCTTTCCCGTCTTGGCAGAAACTATCTGAAAACGGGCGAACTCATAGAGATTGTATTTCCCGAAAACGGAGTACGCTATATCGCGATCAACGACGGAGTTGACACAGCGCGGGAGGATAACGAGTTTACCCCCTTGCGGAACTGGTTTAACGAGTTTTACGCCCGCGACACAAGCAAGAAAATCCGCGCAGTTAAACAGGCACAGGCGCAAAAAGGCGAGCGCGTCAACGGGGAATATCCATACGGCTATATCCCAGACCCGAACAACCGCCACCACCTTATACCCGACCCGGAAACCGCGCCGATTGTCAAACAGGTTTTCGCTATGTTTGTTAGCGGCGTGCGTATGTGCGAAATCCAAAAATGGCTTGCGGAAAACAAAGTCTTGACGATTGGAGCGTTGCGCTATCAGCGTACAGGACAGGCGCGGTATCAGCGGGCAATGATCGCCCCCTATACTTGGCCGGACAAAACGCTCTATGACATATTAGCAAGGCAGGAATATTTAGGGCATACCATAACCGCGAAAACTCACAAGGTATCCTACAAGTCGAAAAAGACCCGGAAGAACGAAGAAGAACAACGCTATTTCTTCCCAAACACCCATGAGCCGCTTGTTGACGAGGAAACCTTTGAACTTGCGCAAAAGCGGATTGCTACCCGCCACCGCCCGACAAAAGCAGCGGAGATTGATATTTTTTCCGGCTTGCTGTTTTGCGCTGGTTGCAGACATAAGATGTATTACCAACAGGGCGTAAATATCGAGCCGCGCAAGTTTTCCTATTCTTGCGGCGCATGGCGCAACAGGGCAAGGACAGGCAGCGAGTGTACCTCTCATTATATCCGCAAAAACGTACTTCTTGATTTAGTGCTGGAAGATATGCGGCGGGTTTTGCGGTATGTTAAGGAACACGAACAGGACTTTATCTGTAAAGCTACCGAGTACGGCGACATGGAAGCGAGAAAGGCATTAGCGCAGCAGCAAAAGGAACTTTTCAAAGCACAGGCGCGTATGACCGAACTTGACACGCTTTTCCGCAAGCTGTATGAGGACAACGCATTAGGCAGACTGACAGATGAACGGTTTGTGTTTCTAACTTCCGGCTATGAGGACGAAAAGAAATCCCTTGCCGCAAGGATAGACGAGTTACAACAGCAGATCGCAACCGTTACCGAGCGAAAAAGGGATATATCAAGGTTTATTCAGATTGTCGGGAAATACAGCGACATACAGGAATTGACCTATGAAAACGTCCATGAGTTTATCGACCGTATTTTGATACATGAATTAGACCGGGAAACCAACACCCGGAAAATCGAAATCCATTATAGCTTTGTCGGACAGGTTGATACCGAGCAGGAGCCGACGCAAGTTGTCAACCATGACCGCCGCAACATGGTAGATGTAAAAAGTATCGCTATCTAACCCCAGCAAAGTTCGTCCCTGAATAACCATCGTCATCGTACTCCGCAACAATTTCAGTATCGCTGTGTTTTTTTCCGTAATCCTTAATGAGTTCCGTCTGGTTGATGATACTGTTGCTTATCTCTCCTCTGCCCTCATCCTGCGACAGTCTCTTATAAGCACCAGCACGATAGATTTTATTTTTCTTTTTAGCCATAAAAAAACCTCCTGTGATTGAGACATAGGATGACCCTCAATCATAGGAGTTCTACTCATTGTTAGTTCTTAAATTTTTTTGACCTACATCCAAATTACCATAACTCCGCATATTTTTCAAGAGGGTATTGCGATAAAACTATTCATTTTACAGATTCCGCACATATTCTTCCAGCCGCTCCTCTAAAGTGACGTCCGTATTTATAAAGCTGATTTTTAACACTACGCCATCATCCAGATAGCAGTATGGATTTTTAATCTGCTCTATAAAGCTCAAAATACGTTCTTCCCGGCTCAATCCCGGATCAAGTTTCACGGTACTTCTTTCCACCAGTGTTTCCCTGCCCACAGCCCGGATATCCATCTGTGCCATTCTCCTTAATCTTTCCGCCAGTGTTTCCTGCTCTGCTTTTTTCTTTACCATTTTACCAGCCCCTTTCACTAACCCCTTCCCTCAGAGGCCGGAAAACAAGCTGTTATATCAAATTTTATGTTCCACTTGTTTTTTCCTTTTCCCCGATAGGGATATATGAGAGGAAAATTCTTTTCTAGGGCAAGATTCGCCTATGTTATACAAAAACCCATTTCATGGATTTTCGCATACCTGGCATATCTTGATGGGGATTCCGGCTCCCCATTCCCTCGGTGGACGCACAAGAAACTTGTGCTGTTTGGCTTCCACAAAAAGTTGTGGTCGCAGCGTCATACAGCGTTTACCGGATATGCTGGCTCATAGAAAAAAGGAGAATCTATGGCAAGACCAAAGAAAGAAAAAGAACTGGCCAGCTCCCATCTGATTGCTTTCCGCCTGACGGATGTCGAATATGACCTTGTGACAAGAATGGCACAGGAAGCCGGCCTTTCCACTTCCGCCTACATCCGCAAGCTGTTGCTGGAGGGAAATGTAAATATCACATATGAAGTGGTTGCCGATGTATCCGCACTACAGAAGTTGACCGCAGAGTTTGGAAAAATCGGGGGCAACCTGAATCAGATCGCACGGTATTTCCACATGGGCGGTATCCGTTCCAAAGCGATGCAGGACGAAATACATGAATGTATCTCACAGATTTTTGATATGCGGAAAGAGATTGCAAAAATGGCAGGTAATTATCATGGCAGTGTTGAAACACATCGCAAGCAAAAACACTGATTACAGTCAGATTATTGATTATATGCTGTTCCAGCATGATGAGATTACCATGGAACCCATCCTGGACGAAAATGGGCGCATGATATTAAGGGATGAATATTATATAGACGACATCAACTGTGAAGCCATGCTTTTTGATAAAGAGTGCAAAAAACTGAATTCCAGTTATCACAAGAACCAGCACTATGATGACATCAAATCCCATCATTACATCCTTAGTTTTGACCCAAAGGATAAAGACGACCATGGGCTGACCGGAGAACGGGCACAAGCCCTGGGAATGGAATATGCAAAAAAAATCCCCCCGGTCATCAGGCTCTCGTCTGTACGCATATGGACGGTCACAATGGAAGCGGAAATATCCATGTACACATCATCATAAATTCTTTGCGAAAACTGGATGTGGAGCAGCAACCTTTCATGGAACGTCCCTGCGACAACCGGGCCGGTTATAAACATCATCTGATAAAAGATTATCTGTAGCAATCAGTCATGGACATTTGTCATAGAGAAAATCTTTATCAGGTTGACCTGCTCTCCCCGCCTAAAAATAAAATTACCCAGAGAGAATACTGGGCAGCCCGCAGGGAGCAGGAAAAATTGAATAAACGTAACGAGCAGATCGTAGCGGATGGCATGAAACCACGCCGGACGACTTTTCAGACACAGAAACAATATTTACGGGATGCAATCAATGACATTGCTTCACAATCCGGAAATCTGGAACAGTTCAAAAACGGATTGCAAGAAAAATACTATATCACACTTACAGATTGCAGAGGGCGTTTCAGTTATCTTCATCCAGAACGTAACAGGAATATAACTGACCGGACACTGGGAACACAATACTACAAAGACTACCTCGTAGAATTGTTTGAACAAAATCAGAAGCGTTTGAAGGAGACACCGGACATTTCCAAAATAGAACATTCGCCAGAATCTCCTGCCAATCCACAAGAAAAGAAACACAGCTTTTTTGAATACAATCCGGATTATGATTATTCTTCCGATCCGGCTGCTATTTTGTTTATTAAATCTGACTTGTGGCTCGTTGTTGACCTCCAGAATAATGTTAAAGCACAGCAGAGTCACGCCTATGCACAGAAAGTAAAAATCTCCAATCTACAGCAACTGGCGAAAACCATTGCCTATGTGCAGGAGCACCACTATGACTCCAGGGAAAATCTGCAAATGGCATTTGATGATATTTCCGAAAAATACAAGACATCCAGGAAAGCAGTCAAAGCTACCGAAGCAAGCTTAAAAATATCAATCAACAGATTCATTATACCGGACAGTACCTTGCCAACAAACCAATTTTTGCACAAATGCTGAAATCCAGAAATAAGAAAAAATTCCGTCAGGAACATCAGACGGAAATTGAGCTTTATGAATCTGCAGTCAAATTTTTAAAAGACAAAAATACTGATGGGAAAATTCCATCCATGAAAGTGCTAAAGGCTGAAAAGAAAAGCTGACCATAAAACGGTCAGCCCAATATGACACCTATCATTATTTCAAGGAATACCAGAAAGAGCTTCGGACAGTCTATTCCAATGTGGACAGCATCCTCGGACATCCCCATATTCCAGAAACTGACCGCAGTCAGGATCATACCATTTCTTAATTTCAAAAGCCGACCATCGCTCAAATTTTGAGCTTTAATCGACTTGTTGATGATTTGTTAAATTCTTTTCATAAGAATATCCTTTTCTGATTCAGAAACCCCCATAGCTGTCATTGCCTGCTCTGCCGTCCAACCTAAATTCTTCATTAGATTACGAAGTGTTTTAAGCAACTGTTCAGCAGCGGCCTCTTTTCTCATATCTTCCATAGCCTTGCACATAGCTTCCACTCCTTTCGCATCTTCCTTAAAATAGCGTACTCGATCAGCTAAAATTTTATAATGCATGTCGTTCGCATCCGTACATGAAAAATCATGCATCAGTTTACCAAGTTCTGTTCCATCTTTTATCTGGGAATTTACATATACGATATGCGTTTCATCCCCAAATGCCGCACCAGTTTCTTTGATTGTCCGGTCAATGTGATAAATAGGCAGTCCCGCTTTCAGTACATCATTCTCTGTAATAAAAATAACATACGTCTCTGCGAGATTCTCATAATCATCCCCAGGCTCCGTTACATTTGCATCCAGCAGACTGCTGTTATACCTTGCCCGCTTAATACTGGCTCCCTTATCACTTCTCTGGATTTCAATATTATAGACACGCCCATCCTCGTCAATCGCTATGATGTCCAAACGGATGGAACGTCCCTGCAAATTCTTTACATCATGCTGTGCGTGTACTTTTTGGACGATCAAATCTTTTTTCTCCAAAATGATTTGCAGTAAAAACTGCGAACACGCTTTATCTTCAAAGACTTTGCTCATAAAATCGTCATCCAGAAGGCGGAAGCCCCTTAGTCTCTGCAAATCTTCTGCGTGTTTTCTTCCAAAATCCAATTCTGCCAAAGTCTCACCGGCTTTCCTCTTGTTTAAACTCAAATAACAGAAAGAGTTTTTCTGTTATCCATATCATACCACAGAAAAAGTATCTTTACAATCAGCGCAATTTTTCTGGTTGTGAATTTTTCATAAATCTTCGATTGTTCTCTATCACTGACCTTCTTTCAAAGCTGCTGCACGAGCAGAATCCACATAATG
This sequence comes from Blautia sp. An46, assembly GCF_002161645.1. Lineage (NCBI taxonomy): Bacteria > Bacillati > Bacillota > Clostridia > Lachnospirales > Lachnospiraceae > Blautia > Blautia sp. An46. The sequence continues at coordinate 26,785 of NZ_NFIF01000014.1, forward strand.
CGTTGCATACGATTTTTCAATCTCTGCCTTGCCGCTTTTACTGAACCGCAGTGGATATACCTGTTTATGCCGCTGATCGCTTTTTCCTATAATGTAAAAAAAGGACTTTATCTCCATGTACCTGTATGAATACCAGGTATCATGGGGATAAAGTCCTTCTATTATTCAAACTGGCTGTAATAAAGTTTTGCGTAAGCTCCCTGTTTTACCAGCAGTTCTTTATGATTGCCCTGTTCAATGATATTTCCTTTTTCCATAAACAGGATCATATCTGCATCCCGGATAGTGGAAAGCCTGTGGGCGATAACAAAGCTGGTCCTTCCTTTCATGAGCTTCTTCATAGCTTTTCCAATTTCCATCTCGGTCCTGGTATCTACACTTGAAGTAGCCTCATCTAAGATCAGGATAGGCGGGTTGCACAGGAATACTCTGGCAATGGTCAGAAGCTGTTTCTGTCCTGCAGACAGGTTGGAAGCCTCATTATCCAATACGGTATCATAGCCTTTCGGCATAGTACGGATAAAATAATCCACCTTAGCCGCTTTGGTTGCTGCAATGATTTCTTCCCTTGTAGCGTCTGCTTTTCCGTATGCTATGTTTTCTGCTATAGTTCCGCCGAAAAGCCAGGTGTCCTGGAGTACCATACCAAAGTTCTTCCGCAGGCCGCTGCGGCTCATGTCTGTGGTCGGCACTCCATCTATGGTAATCTTTCCGCCGTTTATCTCGTAGAATCTCATAAGCAGATTGATAAGTGTGGTCTTTCCTGCTCCTGTACTTCCTACCACAGCAATCTTCTGTCCTGGTTCTGCCTTAAAGCTGATATCCTTCATCAGAAGTTTATCTGGATCATATCCGAAACTTACATGCTCAAAACCAATCCGTCCCTGGGCCCGTTCAATGGTAGTCACCGTTGTTTTGTCAGGAACCTGTTCCTCATCATCCAGCAGCTCAAAGGTTCTTTCTGCAGAAGCCAGAGCTGACTGAAGAGAGTTGAGCATATAAGATGCCTCTGTCATAGGCTCTGCCGTCTGGTTTACATACTGGAAGAAAGCCTGAACAACACCTACGGTCATTCTTCCCTCCAGCATAGCCTTACCTGCGATCACTGCAATAACTACGTGGGCAATCCTGGTAAGCAGACGGATCAGAGGGTTCACACAGTTGGTCAGGAAGTCCGCTTTCTGGTTTGCTATGCGGTTTTCCTCTGCTGCCGCCTCTACCTGTTCAATACTCTGTTTTTCATGGTTGTAAGCCTTGATCACGTCACGGCCTTTGTAATATTCTTCTGCGATACCTGTAAGGGTTCCAATGGTTTCCTGCCTTGCCATTGCACTCTGGAGGCTTTTTCTTGCCACGATATTTGTCACCAGAAGGGCGATCAGCATAAACAGCAGGAAGATCAAAGTCAGCGGAACACTGTACATGAACATAACGATCAGTGAGCCCACAATGGTACCGATAGCCACGATCAGTTTCAGAAGTCCCGTCTGCAATACTTCTGCAATCTTATCTAAATCGCTGGTCACACGGCTCAGGATTTCTCCTGCTTTATTCCTGTCGAAGAAACGTAATGGAAGCCGGTTCAGCTTCTGGGAAATCTCTGTCCTAAGGGTACAGGTCAGGGTCTCTGCCACGTTTGCCATCAGGTAGGACTGGAGGTAATAGAATATCCATGTAAAGAAATACTGGAATGTAAGCTGGACCAGTTCTTTACCCATATGATCCCAGGTAATGGCAAAAGGCCTTCCTTCTTTCCATGCTGCCTGAATATTGTTCCAAAGCAGGTCGATAACCTTTGCACTGTAAAGGGGGTTCCAGATACTAAGTCCAACATAGATTATAATGGAAATCGCTACTACCGTCAGACGAACTCTCTGTCCATGGAGCCGCCTAGCCAGACGGGAGATAGTCTTCCATACATTCTGTGCTTTGTTTATATTTTGTACCATTCCTTTATGCCTCCTTTGTCTGCGAATCTGAAATTTCCCGATACACCGGACAATTTTTCATCAGTTCCTCATGGGTTCCTTTTCCAACCATTTCACCTTCGTTTATTACGATGATCTGGTCTGCATGGCGGATAGAGCTGACTCTCTGGGCGATGATCACCACTGCGGCGTCCTTGGTTTCCGGGACAAGAGCCTTTCTGAGAGCTGCGTCGGTCTTAAAGTCCAGTGCGGAAAAACTGTCGTCAAAGATATAAAGTTCCGGTTTTTTCACCAGTGCCCTGGCAATGGATAGACGCTGTTTCTGTCCTCCTGAGAAGTTGGTCCCTCCCTGAGCTACGTAAGAGTTCAGCCCCTCAGGAAGGGAACGGATAAAATCTCCTGCCTGAGCTACATCTGCTGCATGCATCAATTCCTCATCTGTTGCATCGGGATTGCTGTACCGCAGGTTATCGGCTACAGTGCCTGAGAAAAGCCATGCCTTCTGCTGTACATATCCAATATGGTCTCTCAGATATTCCTGAGTCACCTGGCGGATATCCGTTCCATTCAGGCGGATATTTCCGGCTGTCACATCATGGAAACGGAGCATCAGCAGGGCAATGGTAGATTTTCCGCTTCCCGTTCCTCCGATAATAGCCGTAGTCTCGCCCCGGCGGCAGGTAAAGTTCAGCCGGTGAAGGGTATTCTCCTCTGCATCTGCAAATCGGAAGGATACGTCCTGGAATGACAATACTTCGTTTTCGTCTTTCTCTGCTTTGGGATTCTCTGTAACCATGTCACGTATTTCCGGTGAATGGTCCAGAACTTCCTGGATCCTCTCACAGCACTCCAGGGCACGGGGCAGTGTCAGGATCACCATCTGGGCCATCATCATGAAGAACAGCACCATCATGGCGTACTCGATCACTGCGGTGATGTCTCCGATCTGAAGATGGCCTGAACTGATCCTTCCTCCGCTGAGCCAGTAAACAGTCACTACGAAGAAGTTAATGCAGAAGAAGGAAAGCCCGTCCAGATTGGCAAAACGGCGGTTTGCCTTAATGGAGGTTTCCGCATAATTGGAAAATGCTTCTGCCATACGTTTTTCCTCTCTGGCTTCATTGTTAAAAGCACGGACAACTCGGACACCGGTAATATTCTCCAGAAGGACTGTGCTCATCCGGTCCAGTAATTTCTGCAAACGTCTGAACAGCGGCGATGCACTGCGGATAATGATAAATGCCAGTACAAGTACTACCAGCACCACGGCCAGCAGGATGAATCCCATCTCAACATCCAGGCTGAATGCCAGGGCCAGGGCGATAACGAAGATTACCGGTACCGGCAGGATCATCTGAATGCAGCTGGTAACTGCAAACTGGATAGTGGTGATATCCGACACCGTACGGGTAGTGATAGATGCTGTGCCAAACTGTCGGAAATCATACATGGAAAGCTTCAGTGATTTTTCATATATAGCTACCCTCATGTCCTTGCCCAGTCTTGCTGAGAGCATGGCACAGGTGTAACCTCCTGTGATGGCACATACTCCTGACAACAGTGAAGCTGCTGCCATCTGTATGCCTGTGTTCAGGAGAGTGTCAAAGGTACTGCCAGAAGTTCCCTCATTGAGGATCTCTGCAGCCAGGGTAGGGATATACAATGCCCCGGCAACATCAATGACCAAAAGCAAAACCGTGATCACACAAAGCTTCCAGTGTGGTTTTAAAAATTTTAGGATCAGTCTCATAATACGCCTCCCTTTTCTTTTTAAAAATCTTCGGTCAACGTTACTGCAGACCGGATACTCTGCTGCCTGCAGCCAAATTATTGACTTGCCTGCTTCTTTGGCGGGCTTACTGGCAAAAGGACTTTCCTGTAGAATAAAAAAAAGTGCGCCTGGTTATCTTTTCAATAACCGGGCGCACCCGACATCTTCTCCGATCCTGCAGCTGCGGCTGCAGGTCCTCAGATGATCACGTTCTGTTTTTCCCATAAGCCCAAAGAAAGCCGGACAAGGTGCAGGCATCTCAGCCTGTGCCTTATCCGGCTTATCATTTCTTTCGAATGATTTGCCCTCCGAGCAAGCAAGACCTATTATAATACTTATATCTCTATTGTCAACACATTTTTAACTTTTTTCAAAAATACATTTTTTGACACAAAATGTTCACATTTTCCTTTTAAAATAGAAGGGAAACTATTTCTCAGGATCATTATCCTGGAAAGGAGATAAATTTGAATTCTTTAGATCACCTAAGCGCTCTGGAAGCAGAGTCCATTTACATTATGCGGGAAGTTGCCGCAGAATGCGAAAATCCCGTTATGCTATATTCTATAGGGAAGGACAGCTCTGTCATGCTCCATCTCGCCAGAAAGGCGTTTTATCCGGAAAATCTTCCCTTTCCCCTTCTTCATATTGATACAACCTGGAAATTCCGCGAAATGATCGAATTCCGGGACCACATTGCCGAAAAATATAATCTGAACATGCTGGTTTATACAAACCAGGAAGGAGTTCGCCAGGGAATCAACCCTTTTGATCATGGTGCTGCCTATACAGATATTATGAAAACTCAGGCTCTGAAAGCAGCGCTGAAACATTATGGCTTTACAACAGCCTTCGGCGGCGGACGCAGAGATGAAGAAAAGTCCAGAGCCAAAGAACGTATCTTTTCTTTCCGCAGTAAGGAACAGACCTGGGATCCCAAGAATCAGCGGCCTGAAATGTGGAATTTATACAATACAAAAATCCATAAAGGAGAAAGCATCCGTGTCTTCCCTCTGTCTAACTGGACAGAGGCAGATATCTGGCAGTATATACAGCGGGAAAATATTGAAATCGTTTCTCTCTACTATGCCAAAGAACGTCCCTGCATCTATCGGGACGGCAATATTATCATGGTAGATGATGACCGGCTGAAACTTCTTCCCGGAGAAGAGATCCAATATAAAAAAATACGTTTCCGTACACTGGGCTGCTACCCTCTCACCGGCGGAATGGAATCAGATGCAGATACCCTGGAAAAGATCATTGCTGAAACTCTGGGAGCGGTTTATTCCGAAAGGACCAGCCGTGTCATTGATCATGAAGCTGCCGGCAGCATGGAGCGTAGAAAAAGGGAGGGATATTTCTGATGAAAGACCTGTTAAAATTTCTTACCTGCGGAAACGTAGATGACGGAAAATCCACCCTGATCGGTCATCTTCTATATGATACCAAACAGCTCTATGCAGACCAGCGCCAGGCTTTGGAACTGGACAGCAGAGTGGGAAGCGCCGGCGGACAGATTGACTACTCTCTGCTGCTGGATGGACTTATGAGCGAAAGAGAACAAGGGATTACCATTGACGTGGCCTATCGTTATTTTAAGACAGAAGTGCGCAGCTACATCGTAGCCGATGCTCCCGGCCATGAAGAATATACCCGGAATATGGCTGTGGCCGCTTCTTTTGCCCAGCTGGCTATCATTCTCATTGACGCCTCCAAAGGCGTGCAGATCCAGACCAGACGACATCTGCGTATCTGTTACCTGATGGGAATCCGGGACGTGGTATTTGCTATCAATAAGATGGATATGGTGGGCTATGACCGCCAGAGGTACAAAGAGATTGAAAACACGATTTACGAAATGACAGATTCCTTCTCTTTAAACAGTCTTACCATCATTCCTGTCTCTGCCACTGCCGGAGACAACATTACGGAACACTCTGACCAGATGCCCTGGTATAAGGGCCTTTCCCTGCTGGAATATCTGGATCAGGTAGAAATCCTTTCCGATGGCACTCAGACAGATTTTACCATGCCTGTCCAGAGAGTATGCCGTCCTAATTCCGGTTTCCGTGGTTTTCAGGGACAGATTGAAAGCGGAAGTATCTCTGTAGGAGATGAGGTCCGCAGCCTTCCCAGCGGGGAATCTGCTGTGGTTACCGGTATTCTTACCGGCTTTGACTCTGTAGAACATGCCATTACAGGCCAGCCCGTAACTCTGCAGCTGAACAGAGAGATCGATATCTCCAGAGGCTGTGTCCTTGTAACTGGAAAAGGCCATCCCATATCAGAAAGTTTTATGGTCACACTTTTATGGATGGATGAGTCCCCTCTTGTACCGGGAGTAAACTACATACTGAAACTGGGAACAAAAATGACCAACGTCACGGTCATGGAAATCCAGTATAAGATTGATGTCCACAGCGGCAGACATGTTCCCGCAGACCGGCTGTACAAAAATGAAATCGGCGTATGCAGCATTTTAAGCTCCGATAAAATCATATTAGATACTTTTGATAACTGCCAGCCTCTGGGAGGACTGATACTCATTGACCAGGTAACCAACCGCACCTGTGCAGGGGGCACAGTGAAAAGCATTATGGCCGGATCTGGGGATCTGTTCTGGCACAATTTTGATCTGACCAGAGATATCCGGGCCAGGAATATGGGGCAGAAGCCTCTGACCATCTGGTTTACCGGACTGTCCGGCTCTGGAAAGTCCACGCTGGCAAATGCTCTGGAAAAAAGACTCTATGCCATGGGGAAACATACCATGGTGCTGGACGGGGATAATGTCCGCCTTGGGCTGAACAGAGATCTTGGCTTTTCAGAAGAAGACCGGATTGAAAATATCCGCAGGATCGCTCAGGTAGCAAAATTGATGAATGACGCCGGCCTCATCGTACTGACTGCTTTTATCTCACCTTTCCACCGGGACCGTGAAAATGCCAGAAATATCATCGGCTCCTCTTTTATAGAGGTCTATGTCAGCACGCCGCTGGAAGAATGTGAAAACCGTGACACCAAAGAGCTTTACAAAAAAGCCCGTATGGGACAGATCCATGACTTTACCGGCGTCAGCAGTCCTTATGAGATTCCTGTATCTCCGGAAATCACAGTGGATACCACAGAACGTTCCATTGACGCCTGCGTAGCCAATATTCTGGACAAGCTGTCTTCATTTTTATAATTAAATACTTTCAAGAAGGAGAGCATATGAAAAAGCGACCCGATTTTATCTGTATCGGATTTCAAAAATGCGGGACTACGTCCCTTTATGACCTGCTAAAACAGCACCCGAATGTCTATCTGACAGAAGATGTGAAAGAGCCTATGTTTTACCGGGTCCCTCTTGTAAGAAGAATACTGGGAGCTTCCTGGTATGAGAAAAGATATTTCGGTCATTATGAGGCCGCACGAAAAGCCGCGGCCTCTGGCCGCCAAAAGACTGCAGATTCCGTAGGCCTCCTCACAGGACGAAGAGGCCGGACATCTGGAGATAAAAGCTCTGCTGTCAAAACTGCCTCCAAAAAAGAATCATCTGCCAGCAACACCCAAAATATCCTCAAAGATTCAGAAAAAGCTGCTGTCAATACAAAGAATATGCAGTTATATACCGGAGAGGTCAATGCAGGTCTGGGCTTTGGCGGGTGCGCGCGCTGGCTGGGAAAAGACTTTCCCCATGATACAAAACTGATCTTTATGATGCGGGATCCGGCAGACCGGTGTTATTCCGCCTATAAATATTTCCTTGCCCTGGGATTTCTCCCTATGTCTGTAGTAGCCGATGATAAAAAAAGAGGCCATGCTGCAGCTTTTGACACCTATGTCCGCTCTGTGCTGCTCAATCCCAGGCGCCGGAAGGAAATCATGAAAAAACGCATGAAATACCTCTGCTTTTCTCAGGGGAATTATGCATATTGTATTCAGGAATACCTGAGATACTTTTCCAAAGAAAACATGAAATTTGTTTTCTTTGAAGATTTTATCCGGGATGAAGAAAGAGAGACAAAAGATATCCTCCATTTTCTCCAGATTCCTGAAAATCCTGAAATGACCTTTGGCGTAAAGAGCAATGAGACCAATTTCCGTCCGGCCTCTCCCCTTCGCTCAAAGATCATGTATTACTCTCAGGGAATTTATTATACGCTTTTTGAGTTTCTTAATCTGGGCCACAGCCATCCTGGATTTTTTCAGAAATATACAAATTTTTATGACTGGATCATGGATACCTGTACCCGGTCAGAAACAGATACCTCAAAAATGCTTCCTGCTACCCGCAGACTTCTGAACTATTATTATCGGAATGAAATCAGAAAAGTAGAAAAACTTGCTGGCCGTAAGGCTCCGGAAAGCTGGGCGAGAGATGACAAAGGAAAAACCAAAACAAAAGCATAAGATTTTCAGACTGATCACGGCTATGGTCCAGTGCGGCCTTCTGGGCTTCGGCGGAGGGAACGCGCTGATACCCGTGTTATATAGAAAAGCTGTGGAAGAATACGGTCTTGTATCGAAAGAAGATTTTGAAGAGGCAGTGGTCGTTGCCTCTATTACTCCCGGCGCTCTTCCTGTGGAAATTGCATCAGGAATCGGACGCATTACAGCAGGAGACCTGGGAATGCTCTGTGCAGCCGCTGCAATTTCTCTTCCCGGTTGTCTCCTGGTCCTTTTCTTTACCGCGCTGTTAAGTTCTTTCGGAAGCGGGCTGACTCTGCAGATCAATTATCTCTCTGTAGGCGTCACTGCTTATATCCTCTATGTATTAGGATGCTATATTGCCCAGACTCTGGACAACAGCCAGATACCGGAAAGCCGTCGTCCCAAAAACAGGATCCTCCGAAAATTTCCTTTCAGTCTGCCCTGTGTACTGATCATTGCATCTGTATTCGGACTGACCTGCGGCAGCCAGATCTATCAGATCTTCGGAATTGAAGGACAGCCTCTTTTCAGTATTTCCACTGTTAATGTAATGGCTGTAGCCTTTTTCCTGATTTTCTGGCTGGGTGACGACTATCGTCTTCGGAAGGTTATTCCAGCCTTCTCCATAGCTCTCCTTTATTGTGTCTGTGTAGGTGAAATGGAACTGTTTTCTCAGACGCCTCTGAAGATATTTTTGCCGCTCTTAATGTTCCTTATGGCAGTCTGGGGACTGGTGAAGGACTTAAGACAGCATCATATGAGGCTGAATACCAGTATATTTCCGGCTCTCCGGGAGGCAGCCATGGCCTTTCTCTTTATGGTTCTGCTGGCCCTGCCTGCTCTATTTGTCTATGAAGGCACCGGTACCTATCTATTCCGGGGCGCCCTGAGCAGTATTCTGTCATTTGGCGGAGGAGACGCCTATCTGGCAGTGGCGGGAGGTATGTTTGTCACTTCCGGACTGGTCCTTTACTCGGATTTCTATTCAAATCTGGTTCCCGTAGCAAACGCCATTCCAGGTTCTATCCTGTGCAAGATTCTGACAGGAACCGGATATTTTCTGGGATATCGGGCAGATGGCAACATCTGGACCGGCATACTGACAGGCCTTGGCGGCTTCGGCTGTGCAGTGGCCATGTCCTGCATCACCTATTCTGTTGGCGCTTATTTTTATGAACAGCTGGAAAACGCCGCAGTCTTTGAACATCTGAAAAAAGCCACCAGACCAATTATCAGCGGTCTCCTTTTTGCTGTCAGCCTGGGGCTGCTCTATAATTGTATCCAAATCGGAGCAAAGGCCGGCATCCCCACCTGGTTTCCCCCGGTTTTATGTCTTATCTGCCTGGGCGGTGAGCTCCTGTTTGTTAAAAGATTCCGATACCGGCCCCTTTACATGGTGCTGGGCTCTGCAGCAGCCGCACTTTTATTCTGCAATCTGGCAGCATATATAATGGCGGTTTGAGAGGCTATTTATAAGAGGTATAAAGTCCCTCTTATAAATAGCCTCTCAGTTCCTGAAGCCTCATCTGAAACATCTTTGCCTCTTCTCTCATATCGCCAAATTTATCCATATCCATTTCCCGGATCTGAGGCAGTCCTATCTTCTTTACTGCTTCCACGGCAGCCTCTCTCTGTGTCATTTTAGCCGGAAGAACTGTCTGACAGTTGGCTCCCTCTAATGTATCATAGGCTTGAAAACACTGATTAAAATCCATCACAGGATATAAGGATATATAGTCATTTGTGGTATTATCCACCAAAAATCCCCAGTTCTCCGGATGTCTGTCTGTATTTCCTGTAAGATAATCCAGAATATTCATTCCGTAATAAGTTTCAGGGTCAATTTCTTTACATATCTCCAGCGTATCCAAATCATGATTGCAGGCATAAATATCAAATGACATTTTTGAAATCATAGACTGTTCTTTTGAAGTAACCAGACTGCTCTCACTCACCTGTATTCCTTCAAAAGAAGATTCTCTGTATACAACCTGACGCACAGCAAAGCATTGACAGATCTGGCTTGCAAGCAGTTCTCTCCTTACTACATTCTCATCTCCGTCTTTCAAAAGCCGGAAGCCTTCCCTATCCCTGATCCATGCTTTCTCACCCAGAACACATCTGTAAGAGAAACGCAATGATAAGAAAGAGAAATATCTGCACGTTCCCTGTCTGTCACTGCCTGTACAGCACCTATGCTGTTTAAAATTTCCTTAGCATATTTTCTGTCCAGGGATAATACTCTGGATGCGCACCAGTGATAAAAGTTGTTAAGATTGTTCATCCTTATTTCAATGTCGTATTCCAGATCTTCCTCTTCCAAATAAAGATCATATGGCATAAATTTTCTGTTCAGAACTTCTGCCTCTCCGGTAGAAGATATTCTGGCTACAGTCTTCTCCATATGCATCACTTCATATATCACGGACCGACGCACGCTGTCAGATGCCGTATTCACATTTAACTCAATTTTCACTTTATCGACAATATGACTCATGTTCGCTCCCTCATTTACTATCTTTCATAGAAAAAGGTGTAAGATACACTTCTCGATTCTCCAGCTATCAAGTCAGACCAGAAAAAGAAATATAATTTTTTCCCTTTTACTGTAGCCACCTCAACAGGAGTTTTAAGACCCGCCCCCATTTTATGAAAATTATAGCAGGACAGTAAAATCTGATTTTCATTTATATTCTGCCTGATTTCCTGGTCTCCAGACTCATTCTCGTAAAATCTCAATTCAATTGTAAAAATCAAATCGTCTTCCGTGTCAACCTCTAAGCGAAGATTTTTATTTTTTTCAAACAAAAATACTTGTCCGCTGTGGATAACATCATATTTATCAGAGCTCAAATGAATCTGCATATTCTTCACCTCAATTTATAATCTCAAAAGTAATATGTTTATCGTAACACGAAAGCATAAATTTTGTAAAGTCCCCCAGAAAACCGACTCACAGCCTTTCTATGTGCAGGCTTAAAGATTCTCATATTTGCGGACAATTTTCGCCATGGTATCCCACTTTGCCTCCATATCTTCCACCAGCTTGAACTGTGTCCTTGCTCTGTCCAGATTATGTCCTTCTCTGTGTATTTTAAAATAGTGGTCACCCTGGAGATAATCGGTAAGGAAACGCATGCCGCACTCATAAGTCATCACTTTTGCGCCCATAGGAAGGAGCTCCACCTCTTTTGGCGTAAGGCTGCCTGCACAGCCCTGGAGAAATCCCTTCACATAGATTTCAAACAGTTCCATACTGCAGGATACTTTACTCAAATCTTTTTCGTCTTCTGCTGCAGTGCTGGCTCCAAACCGGATAGAATCACCGAAATCATTCATAGCAAGCCCCGGCATTACCGTATCCAGGTCGATGACGCAGATTCCTTTTCTTGTAACATTGTCAATCATAATATTGTTAAGCTTTGTATCATTGTGGGTCACTCGGAGAGGCAGCTGGTCTTTATCCTGAAGTTCTCCAAAGACATTGGCAGTCTCCTCGTGAGCAAGGACAAATTCAATTTCCTTTCTCACAGATTCCGCTCTGCCGCAGACATCCTGTTCAACAGCATTTTTAAACACCTGGAATCTTGCCCGTGTGTCGTGGAACCCTTTAATAGTTTCATGAAGGGTGGCCGCCGGATAATCTGCAAGAAGTCTCTGGAAGTTTCCAAATGCAACTGCACTCTCGTAAAAGTCTTCGGGTTTTTCTACCCTGTCATAACATGTTGCATCTGTGATAAATTTGTAGGACCTCCAGTATTCTCCTTTGGAATCCACAAAATAAGCTTTTCCGTCCTTTGCCGGGATGACATTAAGGGTCTCTCTCTCCGGATCTCCTCCCCTCTCAATAATCTTTTCCCTGAGGTAAGAGGTCACTCCCACAACATTTTCCATGAGCTCCACAGGTTTTGTAAAAATTTCCCGGTTCATTCTCTGAAGGATAGCGCTCATAGTCCCCATATCGCCGATTTCGAATGTGAGCAGGTAGGTGTCATTGATATGCCCGCTTCCAAAAAGACGGCGTTCCTTTAACTTTCCTGTATAATTAAAATTAGCAATTGCTTCCCTGATCTGCAGTTCTGATACACGTCCCATTTGTTCTCTTCCTTTCTTTTTGGACCATTTATTTTCTGCCCTAATTGTAAAGGAAAGTCATAGGAAAATCTTTATCCTATGTTCTCTTTAATTTGCACGATCAGCATATTTTATTTTGCATTTTCTGCGCAGATAGGGTATGATAGAGGAAGGTACACAGCAGAAAATCCGGAGTACCGCCAGATAAAGGAGGCGATGACTTATGTCCTACCAGGGAATCCGGCTGCCAAGCGAGCTTTCCATTGACCAGCTCTTCTCACTCCATTATTTTGAATATATGAACAGCTTCTATTTTCCGGGAGAATCTCATCCCTTCTGGGAATTTGTCTGTGTAGATAAAGGAGATGTAACCATTGGAGCCGGAAACCGTTCTTTTGTCCTTACACGGGGACAGATTGCTTTTCATGAGCCCGGAGAGTTCCACTGGGTCAAGGCCGGAGACGGTGCCGCCCCCTGTCTCATCGTTATATCTTTTTCCTCTGACAGTCCCATGATGGATTTTTTTCGGAACAAGGTTTTGAATATCCAGGAGACTGACCGGCGTCTTCTTGCCCGGACTGTACAGGAAGCCCGCAGTTATCTGAATGGAAGGCTGGACGACCCTTATCAGACCTCTCTGTCCATTCGTCCGGAGGCCCCTCCTGGAGCAGCTCAGATCATTCGCACCTGTCTGGAACAGTTTCTTATCGGACTTTTCCGGCGTCATAACCGGGAAGAAGGACCGGCTCTTTTTGTTGGCCTCTCTCCCTCTCCGGATAAGACCATGAAAAAAAATGCGGATGAAGAAACCTTTACAAGGATCAGCAGATATCTTTCTGCGAACCTTTCGGCACATCTGTCTATTGAGCAGATCTGCACCGACAATCTCATTAGCCGTTCCCGCCTTCAGAAGCTTCTCCATGAAAAATGCGGCAAAGGAATCATTGAATACTATTCGCTTCTGAAAATTGAAGCCGCGAAGCAGATGATCCGGGATGAACAGATGAATTTTACCCAGATATCCGAATCTCTGGGCTATTCTTCCATTCATTATTTTTCCAGACAGTTTAAAAAAATGACGGGAATGACCCCTTCCGAATATGCCTCTTCCATCCGGGCCATTGCTGAGCAAGTTCCGGAGCATCGGCATATAGATGGGAAACAGTCCGCCAAAATCATCCACAAGGAGTATTGAATATGACAAAGCCAAACATCGTATTAATCATGACAGACCAGCTCCGGGCTGACTGCCTGGGCTACAGCGGTCACCCAGATGTAAAGACCCCTTATCTTGACAGTCTGGCCGCTCAGGGGGTGGTCTTCGACCATACATACAGCGCCTGCCCCAGTTGTATTGCCGCCCGGGCTGCCCTCCATACCGGAAGAGAACAGAGCCATCATGGCAGGGTAGGCTATGAAGACAATCTTCCCTGGAATTACGAACACACAATGGCAGAGGAACTGTCTGCTGCCGGATATTACACCCAGTGCGTTGGAAAGATGCATGTCCATCCCCTTCGCAATTTTCTGGGATTCCATAATGTAGACCTTCACGACGGATATCTCCACTGCGCCAGGTACGGCTCTGTTCCATACAGAGAATCCCAGTTCGTGGCTGATGACTACTTTCACTGGCTGAAACAGGAGCTGGGAGCCGATGCTGACGTAACAGACACCGGCATAGACTGCAACAGCTATCTGGCGCGGCCCTGGATCCATGAAGAAAAATATCACCCTACCAACTGGGTCACAGACCGGTGTCTGGATTTTCTCAGAAGACGGGACCCACGGAAGCCCTTTTTCCTCATGGCCTCCTATCTCCGTCCTCACCCTCCCTTTGACGCTCCCCAGCACTATTTTGACCTTTATAAGGATAAGGAACTGCGTCCGCCCTTTGTAGGCTCCTGGGAGACAGAGGAATATTTAAAGAAAGAGGGAAGGATCTTTAACTCCCGGACAGGCCCCGAAGACCCGGAACTTATACGTCAGGCGCAGTTAGGATACTACGCCTGCATCACCCATCTGGACCACCAGATCGGACGTCTGATCATGGCTCTCATCGAACAGGAACTTTATGACGATACGGTATTTCTCTTTACCTCTGACCACGGTGAGGAGCTCTGCGATCATCATATGTTCCGGAAATCAAGGCCATATGAAGGAAGCTGTCATATTCCTCTGTTCATCACCGCCGGAAAGCATGTACTGCCAGATCTGAAAGCCGGTTCTGTCTGCCACAGTATTGCGGAGCTGAGGGATATTATGCCTACTCTTCTGGATATTGCCGGCGCCCAGATTCCGGCTTCTGTAGACGGCAAAAGCCTTCTGCCCCTTACAGAGTCTCCGGAAAAGGTTCAGCGTGAGTGGCTCCATGGAGAGCACTCTTACGATGTCTTTTCAAACCACTGGATCGTCACCGAGACAGACAAATACATCTGGCATTCTCAGACAGGCCAGGAACAGTATTTTGATCTGGCCTCAGACCCTCACGAACTGACCGACCTGATAATGGATCCTTCCAGACAGAACCGGATCAGAGAACTGCGCACATATCTGGTGCAGTCCTTAAAGGACCGACCTGAAGGATTCACCAACGGAGAGGATCTGATACCAGGACGTCCCTATTCCCCCTCTCTGCCAGAGGCCCTTCTTCCCTGACCTGGAAATATAAAAGGAACTGTCGCATTAAACATATTTCAGGAATATTTATACATTTTATGCGAATTTGTCGAGCGCAGCTTTGAGACCATAGACTCAAAGCTGTGCAGACTGAGCAATAAAATGTATAAATATTCTTGATTTTGATTAATGCGACAGTTCCTTTATATCTTCATATATGCTCCTGCATACCTGTCACTTATATTTTCTGTTATAGAGGAACAGAAGGACAAGCAGTCCCACAAGTCCGATCAGTTCCATTGCAAGTCCTGTCAGGCTGATATTCCTCTGTCCGATAATGACCAGCCCAACACACACAGCAAAGACGACCAGCAGGATCACGTTTTTTATAACTTTGCCCATATCATTTCCTCCTTATCCCTTCAGACCTCCAAGGGTCATACCTTCGGTCAGCTGTTTCTGCACGCACATGTAAAGGATGAGTACCGGGATCATGACGATCACCAGACCAGCGTACATAATGCCATAGTTGGTTGCCGTCCTTTCCACTGCCATCAGGTTCTTAAGGCCTACTGCCAGGGTACTGTGTTCATCCATGATCGTAAATGCGATGATATATTCGTTCCAGAATGACAGGAACTGGAACAGGATTACTGTCAGGATACTGGGTTTTGCCATAGGTATCATAATCTGTACCATGGTCTTGAAGTATCCGCATCCGTCAATATAAGCCGCCTCTTCATATCCTTTTGGAAGGGTTTTAAAATATCCGCTGAGCAGATATATAGAGAAGGACAGAGAACTGGAAGCGTAGATCAGAGACAGCAAGAACCTGTTGTCCAGGAAAAAGTCCACGCCTAAAGCCTTATTAGCATCGCTGAGCATCAGGAAAATCGGTACCACAATGTAGTTAATATTTACAAAAAGTCCTGCCATAAAAGCAATGTTTAAAATCTTCTTTCCCCGGAATTCAAACCTGGAAAGGGCATATGAGGCCGGAAGAGCGATTATAAGAAGCAGGATCAATGCCAGTGCCGTAACAATCACAGAATTCAGGAAGAATTTTCCCATTTCTGCATCTACAAAAGCTGTGATGTAGTTCTGATACTGGAGCTGCTCCGGAAGCGCCCAGGGATTTGTTCCCTTTCCGATAAATTCTGCGTTGCGCTTGAAGCTTGCCATAAATACCCAGGCAACCGGCACCAGGATTGAGATTGTCATGGCAATCAGGCTTGCATATACAATGATCTTAAAAAGGATCTTTGTAACTGGATTCTGTTTTTTCATCCTGTCTGCGCCTCCTTCTTAGAATTCCAGCACTTCACGGTCTGTGATCTTATTCACGATAGCCGCAAGTGCAAATGAGAAAATAAATACTACTACGCCTATGGACATTCCATATCCATAAACTCCTGCACCATAAGCCTGCTTATACATATAGTTCAGGAATACTTCGGAATGTCCGTTTGGTCCGCCGTCGGACATGATCTGTACAAACAGAAAGCTCAGGTTAATTGTACTGATAATGTAGAACGTTAAAGTTGTACGTATATTGCTCCATATAAGGGGCAGAGTTACCTGGAAAAACATCTGGATCTCTGTGGCTCCATCAAGAGATGCCGCCTCATAGAGATCCTGGGGTATTGCCGCCATACTTGCCATATACATGACCATATAGTATCCGATGGCCTGCCATACAAGAGCAAAGATTACGGAATACAGAACTATATCCTGATTTCCCATCCACTGCTGGGTCAGGCTTCCCAGTCCGATAGCCTTAAGAAAAGTATTCAGAAGACCAGTGCTGGGATTATAGATTGCTCCAAAGATACCGGCAATAACTACGATACTCAGGATATTGGGTATATAGAAAACAATCCGGAAAAAATTTTTTCCTTTGAATTTTCCCCTTGAAAGTATAGCTGCATATAGGATTGCAAAGAATATTGTACACAGCGTCACAAGGACAATAATCGCAATTGAGTTCTGCATTGCCTGCAGAAAACTTTTGTCCTCAAGAAGAGCTTTGAAATTATACAGACCAACAAATTCTTTTCTGTTTGTAATTCCGCCCATGCGGTACAGAGACATCCTGAACACGTTGATGGTCGGAATAAATATGAAAAGAGTGACCAGTATAGCCGCCGGTGCAATACAGAAAAAAACAAAGCGTCCCTGGGCCCGTTTTCGATTCATACTATGTCTCCTTTCTCTTAAAAACGGTGAGCTGTAACAACTCACCGTTTTCTCAGCACATATGCTATTCTTATTTAAATATTACTCCATAGCGCCTGCACATTTTTCCCAAACATCTACAAGCTGGGTCTGCCACTCATCTACAGTCATGTCACCATTGCTGATGGAATCGATTGGTCCATAGATGGAGCCTTTCATATCAAGACCTTCGATAGGAGCTGTTGTAGCCCATGTACCTGTAACGGCTACTACATCATCTCCTGTCTGGAAGCTGCTCTTGATCACGCCTTCTGGAAGTTTATCGGCTGCGCCTTTTACTGGAACAACGATAGGTGAATCAGACTCTTCACCTGTTTCGGCATTTGTAGTCTTATTTGCAAGGCACAGATCAACAACTGTATCAGAGTACATAAATTTGATAAATTCTTTTCCAAGATCAATGTTTTCAGCATCTGCAGGAATCCACATCTGCTCTGTAAATGTATATACAGACTGGCTCTCATCAGCGCTCCATTTTGGAACACCCATTACGCCCCATTCATAATCTGCCGGGGTTGTATTTGCCATCTCACCAACTACCCAGCTTCCGTTAGGCATAAAGAGTGCTTCGCCGTCGATAACTGCCTGCTGGTTGATCTTGAATCCGCCGTCTGTATTGGCATTAGCAACTGTATCAGCCCAGATATTATCGGAAGATACAAGCTGTGCCACTGTGTCAAGAACTTTCTTTCCTTCATCAGATGTCCATGTGTTTGCATCATAGGTCAGGGCATTGTTGTAGAAATCAGTTCCGCCTGCCTGTGCCAGCATCGCGTAGATAGTAGCATCAAAATATCCTGACTGTGGATATGTAAAGAGTGCTCTTCCATCTGCTTTTGCCTGCTGTCCCAGTTCAAAGAATTCATCCCATGTTGTAGGAAGGGCATATTCTTTTCCTTCGCCTACAAGGGTTGCATTATACCAGAATCCTGTCTGGGTGTAGAAAATCGGCGCAAGATAAATCTTGCCGTCACCGTAAGGCTGTGCAGCTGTTCCGTCAAGGATTCCATCCAACATCTTAGACTTGAGCTCGTCATCAAATACATCGGAAATATCTGCAACTGCTTCTTCCTTCAGCATAGTCTCTGTAAATCCGCTGGCCTGTCCCAGGTTGTAGTAAACAACATCGGGAATATCACCGTTCTGGATATCTTTTGTCAGCACCTGATCCAGCTCAGAGGACAGCTCTAATTCTACTTCGCACCCTGTCTCTTCCTCAAAAGCTGCTGCGATCTTTTCCCAGATATCCGCTCCGTTTCCACCTTCAAAGGCTGCAACTTTCAGCACATCTCCGCCTTCGCTTTCACTTCCACTGTTATCTCCACTGGCGCTTTCATTTGAGCTGCTTCCGCAGGAAGCCAGCATAGAAGCTGCCATAACAGAAACAAGTGATGCCGCTATCAGCTTTTTCACCATTTTTCTCTTCATGAATTTTACCTCCTTTTTTCCTGTTGTTTACATCATATCCCATTTTAAGTAAAGCTTCCATACAGATGTTGCCTTTTCTTTTATAATTATTGCTGTTTTCAAAATGATTTTGTCACGATATATAAATATTTGTCGTCGTTTTATCCTGAAAGCCTTGCTTTTCTTCGGTTTTTCTTTGTATAATATCTACAATAAAACTTACCCTCAGTGTACAAGGGTATCATCTGACATCAATAATAAAAAGGAGGCAATATGAGCCACAGACATTATTCCATAAAAGAAAATGAGATTCCTAAAATTAATTCCCGGCTGCTGTCCATCTCTCTGTCCAAAGACGAAAAAGACTGGACCAGTGTGCTTCACACACATCCTTTTACAGAAATTTTCTTTGTACTGAACGGGAAAGGAAAGTTTTTGTTTCACCGGGAAATCCGGCCAATAGAAACTGGAGATCTGATCATTATTCCTCCTTATCTGGAACATACAGAGCAGTCCATTCCCGGTACTCCTCTTCAGTATTATGTCCTTGGTATCGACGGCATTGCCTTTCAGGAAGAAGACCAGGCGCCTTCTCCTCAGATTTTCTGCAATTTTGACAATGTGGCAATGATCCAGGATCTGTTTGCACAGATTTACTATGAAGTTAAATCAGAAAACTATGGTGCAGAACTGATCTGCCAGCATCTGCTGGAAATCCTGATCCTGCGCATCCTTCGCACCTCCCGACAGCTGATGCCTGTCTCTATTAATACTGTACGGATGACAAAAGAATGTGCCCAGATAAAAGAATATCTGGACACAAACTATGCAGAGCACATCACTTTGGACACTTTAACAGGACTGACTCACATGAATAAATATTATATGGCTCACTCTTTCACCAAATATACCGGCCTTTCACCTATCCAATATCTGAATCAGCGCCGGCTGGAGGCTGCCTGTCAGCTTCTCCGGGATACGGACCTTTCCATCTCCGATATTGCCGGTTCCACAGGTTTTTCCTCTCAGTCCTATTTTACTCAGACCTTCCGGAAATTTTACGGCATCACCCCTATAAAATACCGGCAGCTCCACCATGAGGGCGGACAGCTTAAATCTCATACCAAATGATTTCGTTTGCCTTCAGGTCTACATCAAAGCTGCTGCCGTCTCCTCTGTACACAGTTGTACTCTGGGGTTCATATGTGTTGTTTACAACACAGTATTTTCCATTCTTTACATAAGCATGAACTTCCACATTGAAGTTTGTGCTGAACCATCTGCAGAGATTTTCCTCATCGTGGGAAGACCAGATAATGGAACGGTACAGAATCCTGCTGTTCTCGAAACTGTAAGGCAGGCCGCTGATGTATACGCAGCGTCCCTTTCCAAACTCTTTCACAGCCATCTGTACCTCCTTATCACGCTGGACAAGGATTTCTGTTCCGTCAAGGGCATAGATGTTTTTCTTTCCTTCGCCGAAATCAATATCCTTAGTACAGTCTGCCTTAATAAAATGATCATGCTCTTCCCAGTTATATTTATCCACGTTTAAGGTGAAGCCTGTTTCTTTCTCTACACCCATAATAGTTGCAAGCTGAAGGAAATGTCCCTGATACTGATGTCCTGCAGGTTCTCCAACGCCGATAAAGCCTCCGCCGTTATAGATAAACTTCTTTACAGCAGTAACAATCTTTTCATCGGTCCAGTTATCTCCTCCTGTATAGGCTGTATCCCCATCTCCTACATTCAGGATTACATCAATATCATCTAATATGGCAGGATTCTGGCGGATATCCTCAAAACTGATGAACTGAACATCAAAGGGTGCTCCGCTGAGAGCCTCGATTACCCCTGCATAGGAATAATTCTGTTTGTAGTAAATCGCATGATGAACCATATGATTGCCCCATGCCCGCATTTTTCCCCAGCAGTTCAGTACAGCTACTTTCTTAATGCAGTAAGGAGTTGTTCCTTTGATATTCTCATATAAAGTACGGAACTCATTGCAGACACTTTCCACATAATCAACGAAATCCGGGAACTCCATGGCCAGTTTCAGGTATCCCCCGTATCCGATCCGGTCAATAGGCTTTCTCAGAATGGCTCTTCTGGCTGTTACCCAGTTCACTTTCGCTTCTTTTACCGGATCTCCTCCCTGATGGAATACATCGGGGAAGAAGTAAGGCAGAAGACGTCCTTCTCTGTATTTTACTCCTTGGATATCACTGATGAGCCGCAGTGTTGCTCCATTTCCTACGCTTCCTACAACTGCATCAAGTCCGATGGATTTAAATTCCTCCATAAAAGGCTCTGTTCCGATCCAGTGATCTCCCAGGAACATCATGGCTTCTTTTCCGCACTCATGAGTAATCTCCACCATTTCTCTGGCCAGTTTTGCCACTTCTCTTCTCTGGAAAGCCTGGAAATCAAGAAATTCCTTTGAAGGAATACGATAGGTATTGTTCATATATCCCTGATCAATAATAAATTCCGGACGGAACTTATATCCTGCTTCCTGTTCAAACTGCTCCAGGATATAAGGACTTACTGATGCAGAATATCCATACCAGTCCACATACTTTTCTCTGGCCAGCTCATCAAAGATCAGGGTAAACTGATGGAAAAATGTGGTATAACGTATTACATCTACATGAGGGTTCTCTGCAATAAACTTTCTCAGCCTCTCCATTGAATATTTGTGAGTCTTAGGCTGGCGCACATCAAAAGTAATCTGCTTTTCAAAATTCTCCCATCCGTTGGTCACTGCATTGTACATATGGACCGGGTCCCACATGATATATGCAAGGAAACTTACTGTATAGTCGTGGAAAGCCTGAGCGCCATGGATAGTCACATCTCCGGTCTCGCAGTTATAGCTCCACTGTTCCGGGGGAACTACTTCTCCTGTAGTCCTGTCAATCACTTCCCACCATCTGGCAATATCATCCTGATCATTTACCTTGAGCATATCCGGATACAGATGATCCATGAGATGAACAGACAATTCATCACCGACAGCCGTGTAAAAAGGCGTCATAATATACATCTGCTGGATTTCATCTGGATTTGCCTTTGCCCAGGTATTGTCTTTTCTTGTGGTATAATATGTAGAATATACTTTTGCATCCACATCTTTCAGCTCTTCCGGATAGTCAGTACCGTCACAGTCACGAATGGCATCTGCTCCCCATCTTTTCAGCAGCTCCAGTGTCTCGGGAACAACATCAACATCTGTAGGGATCGTCACTCTCCCCTTCGCATTTTCTTTCAATATTCTTCTCCTTTCTCCTGCTTTTTATTGATTTAATCATATTGAAAAAGGAGTGCAGAGTCAATCTGCTCATTGCTGATATTTTTATAATTCTTGCTCATTGAAGCATTTTTGCTCATCTTTCTTATAATGCAAAATTACACATTGTTCATCCTTCGGCTTCGATTTATACAGCCCGGCCAAAGCTCTCCTGCTGAATATGGAACAGCTTATGATACAGACCATTCTTCTTCATCAGTTCTTTCACGGTTACAATCGTACCAAGAGAAGGCTGAAAATTCAACGGGTCTCAGATTGGCAGTATCATCCCCAATAATGCTTTCTTGACTTATTCCTTCCTTCTTGTCACAAACTCCTTCTAAAACATCTATTTTTCAAAAATAAAAACCCTTACAAACAGCATATTCACGCCATTTATAAGGGTTTATTCATCAGAATATTAATGGGAAATCCGCATTACATTCCCATCTGCTTTGCTACTTCCTCAGCAAAGTTCTCTTCTTTCTTTTCGATACCTTCGCCTGTCTCAAAACGTACAAAAGATTTGATCGTGATCTTAGCGCCGTTTGCCTTAGCAACTTCTTCTACGTATTTTGCAACAGACTGTTTTCCGTCTTCTGCTTTTACGTATACCTGGTCTAAGAGGCAGATCTCTTTCAGCTCTTTGTTGATACGTCCCATAACCATACCGTTGATGATCTTGTCATTAGCGTCTGGCTTCTCGTTTTTAGCAGCTACTGTAAGGATTTCTTTCTCATGGTCAATGTACTCCTGAGAAACTTCATTTCTGTTGGTGTACAGAGGTTTCAGAGCAGCAGCCTGCATAGCTACGTTCTTAGCCATTTCTTTTACAGCATCGTTGATCACGTCTGTCTCAACGTCTACTAAAACGCCGATTTTACCGCCCATATGTGTGTAGGAAGCAATGAAACCGTTCTCTTCGGAAACCTTTGCAAATCTTCTGATCTGAAGGTTCTCACCGATAACAGCAACCTGTCCTGCCAGAGCTTCCTGTACAGTCTTGGTGGTATCGAATTTCCATGTTTCAGCCAGGAATTCTTCTGTTGTAGCAGCATTTGATTCCATAGCAGCCTCAGCAACCTGAGCTACATAGCCCTGGAATTTCTCGTTCTTTGCAACGAAGTCTGTCTCAGAGTTTACCTCTACTACAACTGCGTTCTTCTCATCAGCAGAAACTAAAGTCTTGCAAAGACCTTCTGCTGCAACACGGCTGGCTTTCTTCTGAGCTGTAGCCAGACCTTTTTCTCTTAAGAATTCAACAGCCTTGTCCATATCGCCTTCTGTAGCTGTAAGAGCTTTCTTACAGTCCATCATTCCAGCGCCTGTCATCTCTCTTAACTCTTTTACCATACCTGCTGTAATAGCCATCGTATATTCCTCCTGAAAGTTACTGATTATTCCTCTGTAGTTTCCTCTTCATCTGCAGTTTCAACAGCTTCCTCTGCTCCTTCTTCGGTGAAAAGATCTTCTGCATCTGCTGCTTCACCCTGATTAGCTTCAATTACTGCATCTGCCATCTTGGAAACAATTAATTTTACAGCTCTGATAGCATCATCATTTCCTGGGATAACGTAGTCTAATTCTTCTGGATCGCAGTTTGTATCAGCGATACCGATCAGTGTGATTCCCAGTGCATGAGCTTCCTGTACACAGATTCTTTCTTTTTTAGGATCCACTACAAAGATTGCGTCTGGAAGTTTCTTCATTTCTTTGATACCGCCCAGGTTCTTCTGCAGTTTATCCATTTCTTTTTTCAGTTTAATAACTTCTTTCTTTGGCAGAACATCAAAAGTTCCGTCAGCTTCCATAGCTTCAATTTCTTTTAATCTTGCGATTCTGCTCTGAATGGTCTTGAAGTTTGTCAGCATACCGCCTAACCATCTTTCGTTTACATAGAACATACCGCATCTTTCAGCTTCTGTCTGGATAGCATCCTGAGCCTGTTTCTTTGTACCTACGAACAGGATTGTACCGCCGTCAGCAGCGATGTCAGCTACAGCTTTGTAAGCATCGTCAACCATTCCTACAGATTTCTGCAGGTCGATGATATAAATACCGTTTCTCTCTGTGTAGATGTATGGAGCCATCTTAGGGTTCCATCTTCTTGTCTGGTGTCCGAAATGAACACCTGCTTCCAGTAACTGTTTCATTGAAATAACACTCATTTTTTTCTCTCCTTTTGGTTTTTCTTCCGCCGGCTTCATCTCCTCCGGGACTTTTTAAGCACCGTCCATTGGAATCTACAGGCGTGATATTTTCGCAACGCGAATATTATAGCATACATAATTTACCTATTGCAAGGCTTTTTTATTCAAAGACCGAAATTTCGCATCAGCCAGGATTGAAGAAGAGGCATCCAGCTCTGACATCCTTTCACCACTTTACTGCCATCCTCTTCATCGGAAACACTTTCTGTAGCAAGACTTAAGCCATGCTTTCCCTCTGGATACAAGTGATATTCCACAGGTATCCCTGCTTCTCCCAGAGCCCGGACAAACCGGAAGGAATTCCAGAAGGGTACAGTCTCGTCTGCAAAGGTATGCCAGAGAAAGGTCTTGGGCACCTGATCTGTTACCTGATTTTCCAGAGACATCTTTTCCTTTAAAATCTCATAAGAATCTCCCAGAAGATTTCGTATGCTCTCTGTATGAGCGATTTTTTCATCTGAGCTGATCACAGGATAGCAGAGGATCAGACCCTGGGGCCTTAAGTATTCCGAAGTGCATCCTGCTGCCTCTGCCATATGCTCTTCCTGCCAGAAAACCCCGTAGCTGGCAGCCAGATGGCCTCCGGCAGAAAATCCCATGATCAGGATTCTGTCCGAAGCGATATGCCACTCTTCTGCCCGGTCTCTCAGGTACTTTACTGACAGTGCAGTCTCATGAAGGGCTGCAGGATAAACTGCAGGGGCGCAGGAGTACCTGAGAATTGCTGCATGGTAGCCTAATGCATTAAGCTGCAGAGCCACAGGCTCTGCTTCTCTGTTGGAAGTTCTGGCATAGGCGCCTCCCGGACAGATCAGCACTAAAGGCCTTTTCCACTGAGGCCCTCCATCTAAAAAATCTTCCAGTATATAAGTGTCTAAATGGGTATTCTTCTCTGAATTTTCCGTTTGTATGGATATTCTCTCGCAAATCATAACTTTTCTATCAGCAGACCATCTCTGTAGGCTTTTAAAAGCTCCTGAAGCTCTGCTATCCTTTCTTTAATCTTTATTCCGTTGTCAGTCTCTTCCACAGTCTTTCTTTCTGTTGTTTTCTTAATGAGAATGCTGGCAGACAAAATATCGCTTTCTTTGGTAATGGCATCTCTGGCAGAAGTAAAAGGTTCATGAGCCGCCAGGATCATTCCCCAGGAATTGTAGATCAAGGTATAGCCTGCGATTCCTGTAACCTTTTGATATGCTTTTGAAAAACCACCGTCTATGATCAGCAGTTTGCCGCCGCACTTAATGGGGCTCTCTCCTTCTGTGTGATGTACAGGCACATGGCCGTTTACAATATGACGGCAGTCACCGGTAATGTCAAACTCTTTGAATATGTTTTCTACAACCTGATCGTTTTCCAGAAAACGATAATAGGGATTTTTCTTTTCTTCATGGGTCTCTTTTTCCGCCAGAAAGCATCTCTCAAAAGTAGCCATCTTATCTTTGCCGAAAAGGGGGGAAGAAGATCCGGCCCAGATAAACCAGAGAATGTCCCTGCCTTTTTCTTTTTCCTCTTTGTCAATGGCTACAAAGGCTTTCCGCACATAAGTTTCTAATATATCATAGAGAGCTTTGCCCTTATATACCTTTCCGTAAACCTCCACTTCTTTGAAACTGCCGTCTTCATTCAGCGGGATGCAGCCGTGGTAGAGAAGGTTCCGGTTATAAATTTTATAAAGACTTCCCTTTTTCAGCAGAAAACGCATATGTCGCTGAAGTTTTTCGCAGTTCTCAAAAACAAAAATCAGACGGTCCATCACCTCTTCTTCTTCCGGTGACAGCGCATACGGATTCTTTGGATCAATGGTTGGGAAATTCTTATCCAGAAGCTGATAGGTCTTCCCTTCCAGCTGGATCGTGCCTTCCTCATAATTGATATGTTCCAGAGGGGCCCTGTCTTCCATCTTAAATTCTTTCCGCTTTTTGACAAGCTGTCCTTCCAGCTTAAACTGGATAATAGAAATAGCTTTGTACATTTTCATATTCAGGGCCTGTTCCTCAGGGTTCAGATCACTGTGGCCTTTAATCTTAAAGCAGGTACAGGGATCATCTTTATAGCAAGCCAGGGCAAAAGTCGCCAGCGGAAGGAGGTTGATGCCATATCCATCCTCCAGAATATCCAGATTAGAGTATCTCACACAGTTTCGGATCACGGTGGCTATACAGCAGGTCTGTCCTGCCGCCGCTCCCATCCATACGATATCATGATTCCCCCATTGTATATCTACAGAATGGTAGTTTTCCAATACATCCATGATCTTATGGGGTCCCGGACCTCTGTCGTAAATGTCTCCCAGCACATGAAGATGGTCCACTACCAGACGCTGGATCAATTCTGAAAGATCTACAATAAATTTCTCCGCACAGCCAATCTCAATAATCGTATGCACAATCTGCTCATAGTAAGATTCTTTGTCAATAACCTCAGGCCTTTCCGTGATCAATTCCTCGATCACATAGGAAAAGTCCTTTGGCAGGGCTTTTCGTACCTTGGAGCGGGTATATTTGGAGGCAGTCTTTTTGCACACCTCTATCAACCGGTACAAAGTAATCTTATACCATTCCTCCATGTTGGATTCCTGTTTTCTTACCAGATCCATTTTTTCCTTTGGATAGTAGATCAGCGTTGCCAGGGCTCTCTGTTCCCGTTCACTTAAAGTATGGCCGAATACTTCTTTGATCTTTCTTCTTACAGAGCCTGACCCATTTTTTAATACGTGGGAAAAAGCCTCATACTCGCCGTGGATATCTGTCAGAAAATGTTCCGTTCCTTTTGGCAGATTCAAAATGGCTTGAAGATTAATGATTTCTGAGGAAGCCTTGGCAATGGTGGGATACAGTTCTGCCAGGGTTTCCAGGTACCTGATTTTCATATTTTCCATTTCGTTTCCCCCGATACTTTTTGATTTTACCATTCTATCATAAAATCAGGTGTAAAGATACATTTCTCCCCTTTTCACAAAAATATGGCCGAAAACATCTGTAAATAGTTCTGTTTTACTACTCCAGATATCTTCGGCCATCATGCTTATAATACTGTTTTACATTCTGTCAGGCGCCTCAAAGCCCAGGAGTCCGATGCAGGTTTCCAGAACTTTCTTCGTCAGAACAAGTACCTGTATCCAGGAAGTTTTCTGTTTTTCATTTTCCTCTCCCAGGATTTTTGTCTCATGATAAAAACTGTTAAAGGCATTTGCCAGTTCATAAATATAAGAACAGATCTTATGAGGCGCTTTTTCCTGAAATGCAGGCTGTATTACAGAATTCAGTCTGGACAGTACCATCATCAGAGCTTTTTCACTGTCATTGGCAGCGCCCAGGATTACTCCTTCTTCAGGATTTCCTCCCGCTTCTTTATATCTGTTCAGTATAGATTTGATACGGACAATAGTGTACAGAATATAAGGTCCCGTATTCCCTTCAAAGGAAGTAAATCTGTCCACATCAAAAACATAATCTTTGGAAGCCTGATTGGAAAGGTCTCCGTACTTAATAGCAGAAAGCCCTACCATCTCTGCAGTCTTATGGGCGTCATCTCCTTTTACGCTGCGGTTTTCCACAATCTTCTTATACATCTCTTCGTTAATCTCGCTGATGAGCCGCTCCAGACGCATAACGCCGCCTTCTCTTGTTTTAAAGGGTTTACCGTCCTTGCCGTTCATAGTTCCAAAGCCTACAAACGAAAGCTCTGTGCTATCCGGCACCAGCCCGGTCTTTTTTGCACACCGGAATACCTGAACAAAATGAAGCTCCTGACGTTTGTCCACCACATAGATAATTTCATCGGGATGATAGTCTTCCTCCCTCTGCACAATGGTAGCCAGGTCTGTTGTTGTGTAAAGAGAAGCCCCGTCGGATTTCAGGATCATGCAGGGTGGAATTTCCTTCGTATCTTTTTCCTCTTTTACATCTACCACAAGGGCTCCCTGATCCTGGTAAGCATAGCCTTTTCCTTTCAGATATTCCACCAGGCCCGGAATATAGGAATCTGCATCAGATTCTCCCTTCCACAAATCGAAATCCACACTGAGTTTTTCATAATTTCTCTTTAAATCCGCCACAGATACCTTCATGATCTGCTCCCAGAGAGCTCTGTAGCCTCTCCTTCCCTGCTGAAGTTCCAGGGTGGCCTCCAGGGCTTCGTTTTTATAGTCCTCATCTTCCTTGGATCTCTTGCTGGCTGTAGGATAAATCTCCTCCAGTTCGCTGACTGTAAAAGGCGCTTCCTGGGGGTATTCTCCCTGGTAATCCTTATCGAAATATACCAGATCCGGCTGTCTCTTGGAAAGTTCTGTGATGATCAGTCCCATTTGGAGACCCCAATCGCCCAGATGAACATCTCCTATTACCTTATGGCCCAGAAATCTTCCCATCCGTTTAATGCTCTCTCCAATAATGGCAGAGCGTAGATGGCCTACATGGAGAGGCTTGGCAACATTGGGGCCGCCGTAATCGATGACAATCGTTTTAGGAGACCCTGTCTTTTCCACAGACAAATTTTCATCCTCTGTCATCTGATTCAAATAAGACGCCAGAAAATCTCTGTCCAGCTTCAGATTAATAAATCCAGGGTTTACCGCCTGGGCAGATTCAAAAATGCTCTTGTCCTGAAGTTTTTCTACCACGTCATTGGCAATCATGATCGGCGCCTTCCGATAGGCCTTGGCCGCAGCCATAGCTCCGTTGCACTGATATTCACACAAATCTGGGCGGTTGGATACTGTCACCTTTCCAAACTTTTCTTCATACCCGGAAGCCTTAAAAGCCTCCATCATCACTTCTTCTATACATCCAATAAATGTTTTCATCTCTCTACTCCACTTCCACTTTTTTCGATGCAGTCACTGCCAGAGCTCCATGTCCGATATGACAGGCAACGCTTAAGGACAGAGGCGCCATAAATACTTCCACGCCGAAGTTCTTCTCCAGCTCCTTTTTCCATTCCTGGGCTTCCTCTTCATTTCCCGCATAGGCTGCATCCAGGCACATCAGCCTTTTGTCTGTATATTCTTTAAATCTGGTTTTCAGATCCTTTTCTATAGCCTTGATCATGATCTTTTTCGCCTGCTTTTTCCCTCTGGCTTTGGAAAAAGCATCCAGACGTTCTCCCTGGATCTGAAGCACCGGTTTCAGATTCAGCACTGTCCCCAGAGCTGCTGCCGCAGGTGTGATCCTGCCGCCCTTTTTCAGATATTTCAGAGTTTCCAGAGTAATATAAATGCTGGATTCATGACCCTCCCGCTCCAGGATTTCTTTGATCTGGGCTGCACTTTTCCCGGCTTCTGCCAAAGCCATGGCATCCAATACAGATCGTCGCTGGGTTACAGAAATACGCTGGTTGTCTACTACCTGAACTTTTCCCTTAAACTCTCTGGACAAAACCATAGCCGTCTGGCAGGAGTTGCTCAGACCGCTGGACATAGGAATATGAACCACTTCTTCATATTCCTGGAGCAAAGATTCCCAAAGCTCCATCACTTCTGCCGGTGAAGGCTGAGAGGTGGAAATATCAGCTCCCTCTGTCAGCCTTTTATAAAACTCTTCCTGGGTAAGGGTGATATCCTCAAAAAATAACTGCTCATTGATATAGAAAGGCATGGCAACCACAGTAATTCCCATCTCCTTACCCTGTTTCTGAGTAATTCCGCTGTTGCTGTCCGTTACAATAGCGATTCTCTTTTTTCCCATGATTTTCGGCTCCTTTTCCTCTTTTAGGTCACTATTTTTAATAATAGCATAGTATTCCCCTGAATACAATTACTTTTCTTTTGTCGGAAATAGATTTATGATAGAAAAAACAAAAATAAAGGAGGGCTTTCAATGGGCTATAAATCTCAATCTTATGAAAATCAGGCAAAAACCATCATCAAGAATCTGGAAAAACGGAATATGAAAGGATATTACTGCGAAACCGGTGAAAAAGCTCTGGAGCTGGTAAAATCTATTCTTCCCAAAGGGGCTCTGGTAACTAACGGTGGTTCCGAGACTTTAGTGGAAACAGGCATTATGGACCTGATCCGCAGCGGTGACTACGAATACATAGACCGGAAATCAGCAAAGACCCCGGAAGAGTCCAGGGCCTTATACGGCAAAATCGTTACAGCCGACTATTTCCTTATGAGTACCAACGCAATCACCAAAGAGGGGGAGCTGGTCAATGTAGATGGTATCGGCAATCGGGTTGCCTGTCTCATAAACGGCCCGGCCCACGTACTGGTCATCGCCGGCATGAACAAAGTAGTCCCCAATCTGGAGGATGGCATCCGCCGGGTACGGAATATTGCAGCTCCGCCTAACAGCATCCGGGTAGGTTCCAAAACCCCCTGCTCTGTCACAGGTTTCTGTGCTGACTGCCAGAGTGATGACTGTATCTGCTGCCAGACCGTGATCACCCGCAGGTCTATGCAGGCCGGACGGATTACCGTGATACTGGTAGGAGAAGAGTATGGTTTCTGAGACCTTATCTTTCTTCTTTATAGCGTAAGGTAAAAAAAGGGGCTGGCGCATTAGTCATATGTCAGGAATATTTATACATTTTATGCGAATTTGTCGAGCATAGCTTTGAGACCATAGGCTCAAAGCGGCACAGACTGAGCAATAAAATGTATAAATATTCTCAATTTTGATTAATACGACAGCTCCTTCTTTTATATTTTTTACATCCTTCTAAGGGCTTCAATAGGACTTAAATTCGCTGCCTTTACTGAGGGCAGAAGGCCGAATACCAGACCTATCACTGTTGAAAATGCCACAGCGGCTGCAGCCGCAGGTATGCTGATGACCATAGGCATAGAGGACATCCTGGCAATCACTGCTGCAAGAAGAACTCCCGCAAATACACCCAGGACTCCCCCAATACTGGTAAGTACCGCTGCTTCAGTCAAAAACTGGCCCAGGATTCTTCTCTTATTGGCTCCAATGGCCTTTTTCAGTCCGATCTCCCCGGTACGTTCTGTCACAGATACCAGCATAATATTCATAACGCCAATTCCGCCTACAAGCAGAGAAATACTGGCAATCCAAAGGAGCTGGCGATTGGTGCTTTCGCTGATCTGCTGAAGTCCCTTAGCCTTCTCCATAAGGTCTTTTGCTTTGTATTCTGTGGTATCATTTGTGGAATTAATCCTGTTGTTCAGAATCTCCGCTGTCTTTTTTCCCGCTGAACTCATGGTCTCAGGGGAAACGGTTTTTACAGATACCTGCTGGGGTTCATCATACTGATAAACGATAGGCCATACGCTTCCTGGCATCAAAACCATTCCTCCGGTATTGGTATTGTAATAAGTATAGTATTCCTCTCTGTTATTGATTACAGGCTGATATTCTTCTGTCTTTTTTACGACTCCGGCCACATAGAAAGGTTCTCCTTTTATCTCAATAGTCTTCCCCACTTCCTGGCCTTTTGAAAAGAAATTAGCTGCCGCTGTTTCGTCAAGAAGCACCAGCTTTTTTGAGGTTTTATAATCTGTCTCAGAAAATCCCCGGCCCCGGATGACCTGATAACCACAGGTATCCAGATAATCTTCGTCAATCCCCAGAACCATTCCTCCATCCAGACTTTTGTCCTGATAGTAAATGCTGTCTGCATATTGGCGCATCTGATAGAGGGTCACTTTCTCTACTTCTTCCAATTCCAGGATAGATTCTTTCTGTTCCTGACTGATCACCGGCACGCCTTGAGGCAGCCCCTCATATTCCATCTGGTATTCTCCCCCATTGCCGTTCAGAGTGATTTCTATCACATTATCTCCCCCACCTATGAGATTTTTCTTGATTTGTTCATTGGTTCCCTCAATAGTGGAGACAATAGAAATCAGAGCGGCAATTCCGATAATGATTCCCAGCATGGTCAGAAAGGAACGCATTTTATGAGCCCATATTCCCTGAAATGATAATCTTATATTCTCAATCATATGCCTTCCTCCTAATACATGCTGTACAGTTCTTCAATGGAGGATTCTCTGATCTTTGCCCCTTCCCGCACATTTTTCCCATAGGGGAAGGCTAACCAGTCTTCCTGAGTTACACCGTCTTTTATCTCCACTGTGGAACCGTAAAAAGTTCTCCCCGTTGTTATTTTCTGCTTCTTTAAACGCTGATTCTCTCCCACTTTATAGACAAATTCTTCTCCATTTTGGCTCCGTATGTACTCCCGGCTGACAAAGATTCCTGTAATCTCTCCACCCTCTGCCGGAAGTTCTATGGAGACCATCTCATTTGCCTTAAACCCTTCTCCCTCCTGTATCACTGCTGTAAAAGGATAATAGGATTGTTCCTGCATACCGCTGCTGTATCCTTCCTGAGGATAAGGAGAAATCTCGGTCACTTCTGCTTGAAAAAACATCTGAGACTCATATCCCATTCCTGTAACAATCTGGCCGGGCTCCAGAATGGAGCGCTGATATTCACCTACCATTCCCTGGATATAAGCCCCCGCCGCACTCTCTACAATAATAAAGGCTTCTCCGTCTACTTCCCCTTTTGCCGGGTCTCCTACCTTCTTTACGGTACCGTCCAGGGTGCTTTTGACCACTTGTTCCTGAAGCTGCTGCTCCACCTTTTTGATCTTCAGATCTGCTTCTTTTATATTTAAAGCTGTTTCAGAAATTTCTTTTTCCTTTTCCTTTACAGCCTTGTCCAATTCTTCTTTCGAATAAGTCTGAACAATCTCTTCTTCTGGGATAAACTCTATAAAATCTTCTGGAATATCCACCCATTCTTCATCCTGGGGAATTTCTTCTTCAGGAGGCAAGACGGCTTCCCACTGATCATTTCCCAAATATGTACGATACCAGATTTCCGGCTGTACCGGTTCAGCTATCAGATTCCCATCTAAAAGCATAGCTGCCAGCAGCACACCATCTTCCTTGTCTTCTCCCCGAACTTCCAGAAGACAGTAATAGGGCGTCTGGTTTTTTTCTCCTGTGTCACTAAAACCGCCTGCCCAGTTCAGGAAAGCACCTTGTATCAACACATTTTTTGAACATAAAAATCGATACGGGTCCTCCTTGGTCCCGCTGCCTGCAAATGGCAAAGCATTTTCCAGAATGACACCTTCTTCTAATTCGCCGAAGTTAATTCCAATATCACCGTAAAGCCGCTTGTAAACTCCTGAAGGCCTTGGCTGCTCCGGCTCCTGGGGTTCTTCAGGTTCCTGAGGCGTTTCATTGTCTCCAGAAGGGTCTGTCTCCCCGGAAGGATCCTGGTCCTCTGGATTATCCGGAACCAGAGGTATGTCGGGTTCCTCCGGGGTCCCTGGTTCCACTGGAATTTCTGGCTCCAGGGGCATTTCTGGTTCTGTTGGAGACTCTGGTTCCAGGGGCGTTTCCGGTTCTGCCGGAGTCTCCGGCTCTGCAGGCACTTCCGGTTCTGCCGGGAGCTCCGGCTCTGCTGGTGCTTCCGGCTCTGCTGGTGTCTCCGGCTCCAAAGGAGCTCCCTCTTCTCCAGATATTTCCCGGACAAAGGGTGTTTCTGACTGAAGTCCGCCTAAGAATTCCACCTGGTACTCTTCCGTATGAGATACTGCCTCTGCTCTGTCTTTTTTTAATTTTTCCAGTTCCTGCTCCAGACCTTTCTTCTTAATCTCCAGCTGCTGACGGCTCAGCTTCTCTGTTTCCAGCTCAATGTCTACAAGGGTCATATCATAAGAAAGCAATGGGTCACCCTTCTTTACTTCCTGACCTTCCTGTACGTGAACTGCAGACACGATCTGTTTTTCCTGGAGATGTACTTCCTGGGCGACCTGGGAGGCAATGGTCCCTTCCAGGCTGGCGCCGTTCTGCCAAATACTCTGAGAAAGCTCGGATACCGGGTAGACATCTATCTGAGCGCCTCTGAGATTTTGTGTGAGAAACCAGGCTCCTGCACCCAAAACTGCCAGTCCCCCTGCAGTGATCACGATTATCTTTTTCTTTATTTTCATAACTTTCTCCCTATAATTCCGGGGAACTGTCTTCCCCTTCTATAATCTCTTCCGATGTTTCTTCCTGAGTGGTCTCTTCTCCAGTTATCTCTTCCGCCCCTTCCGGCAAAGCCTCTTCCTCAGATATTTCTCCGGTTTCCTCCTGGAGTATTTCCTCTCCACCTGACTCTTCCATACTGCCATCTGATGCCTGTGCAGGATCGTGGGTTGTCTTCATGCCTTCTTTTAAAAAGTCCTGGGGATAAGCTACATAGTCTCCGTTTTCCACCCCATCTTCAATCTTATACTGCATCATCTCCCCATCATAGGTGCCCAGAACCACCGTTCTTTTTTCCAGAGCCCCTTCTTCTTCCACCCAAACATAAGGCTTTTTATTCAAATCCCCAATAAAGGCCTCGTTCAGCCAGACCCCTGGTTCTCTCTGTGCCATTCCTGTATCATGTTCAATATAGACATGCTGTCCCAGAAGAAGTCCCTGGGAAGAGTCCAAATCCACGTAAAACGGATAAGAAGTGGATGTAGTCTGGGCGCTGTCTTCAGAGCTTCCTCCATAGTACATACTGCTGGAATTATTCTGGGGATTTTTTGTATCCACTGCAGAATAAGTCCCTGTCCAGACCTGGTCTTCATCCACTCTGGAACGCACCACAGCCTTTTGCCCTTCTACGATCTCGCCAATATTCTGTTCGTTGACTCTGCCTTTGACTCTATATTCTCCTGTTGCCAGAATGGTAATAAACGCCTGACTGGAAGAATCTCCGTACATATTCGTGCTTGTCTGCTCCTGATTCTGGACGGATTTCACCACACCTTTCATTTCACTGGTAACTGTAGAGTTATCAATCTGACTCTGGAGCCGATTAATCTCCACTTCCTTTGCCTTCTTGTCGTATTCGCTCTTTTTCAGATCCATCTGAGCGCTCTGGATCTGTGTAGTATAAGAAAACTGCTCTTCTTCCGGAGCATCCTTTTTTTCCTTTTCCAGCTGCTGAATCTGTGCCTGGAGATTGGCCATTTCGCTATCCGCCCGCTCCAGGTCCAGCCGTGCCTGCTGAATGTCCATTTCCAGAGAAGCTGTGTCATAAGTAAAAAGAGGAGTCCCTACCTCCACATCATCTCCAGCTTTCACCAGCACTTCTTTAACTTCTCTTTGAGAATCTTTCTGGATTTCCAGAGTCTTCTGGGACTCAACCACTCCTGCAAGACGCTGTGTTCCCGACATATCATTCATTGATGACACACTCATAACATAGGCCAGCTCCTCTGCCTCTTTTTCTCCGGTCCCCCTCACAAAGAAAATTCCGGCTGCAATTCCCCCTATGCAGACTGCACCACAGATTCCGCCGATAATCTTATATTTTTTGTCCATAAATACCTCTTTTCCTTTTTCCGGCATCTGATGGATACCCTTTCTTATGTTGCCAGACAGTATACACACATCTACGATGCTCCGTTTTTCCCCAGTATATCAGAAAATTCCAAAAGTGTCCTGAAGTATTTATTAAATTTTAAAGTAATTTTTTAACAATTTCTTTCGGATATATATAAATCATAAAATATGTCGAAAAAAGCAGAACTTTGTCTATAAAAGACGAAATAGCATTTTTTTCGTTTAAAATAAAGTTAATCTGTTGATTCTTTGGTATGCTACATGCAGCCTGAGAAAGGAGTGTTCCTATGAAAAAAATCGAATCCCTAGTTCGTCGTCTTGGCATCTGTTCTGTATATCGAGGATATTATTATCTGGTCTATGCTGTAGAGCTGGTTCTCCATGACGAAGAATATCTTCTTTTTATGACCAAACGTCTCTATCCTGATATCGGGAAACACTTCCATACATCTGCATCCAATGTAGAACGTTCTATCCGTACGATTGTCACTATCTGCTGGAATGAAGGCAACCGGAATCTTCTGGATCGTATTGCAGGTTACCAGCTCCTCCGAAAGCCTACCACTGGAGAA
Source organism: Blautia sp. An46 (assembly GCF_002161645.1). Classification (NCBI taxonomy): domain Bacteria; kingdom Bacillati; phylum Bacillota; class Clostridia; order Lachnospirales; family Lachnospiraceae; genus Blautia; species Blautia sp. An46. The sequence continues at coordinate 62,623 of NZ_NFIF01000014.1, forward strand.
TTTATTTCCATTCTGGCTTTTTATTTAAAAGTGCAGGGGTAATACCCCCGAAACAATTCCACAGTTGCATGTTTTTTCCAACTCTGATAAAATGGTTCCAGGCTTATGACGCCTGGGATTTCGTTTTTGCTTTACACTTTCGGGATCCTGAAAACTTTACAGATCAGTGTCAGGAGAAAAAACATGGGTTTTAAAAAAGCAAAGGTTCTCCTGGGGGGCATGGTACTGGGACTCTGTCTTCTGACCGGATGCACCTCCAAAAGCCAACGGGCTGCCAAAGAATCAGTGGAAGAGGAGCTAAAAAAACTGCAAAGCTCTGACATCCAGACAATCCAGAACACCATAGATACTCAGGAACTGCTGCCTTCTTCTCAATACACCGAAGAAGCGGCAGAAGAAATCGGAAATATTTTTTCGCTATTTTATAAAGATTTTTCTTTTAAAGTAAAAAACGTAAAGACAGATGAGGAAAAAGGTACTGGAACGGCAAAGACAGCCATAACTACCATTGATGCCTACAGCCTGGCAAAAGACTACTCTCTTGTTCTTCTGAAAAAGCAGATAGAGCTGGATGCCAGTCCTCAGGAAGTAGAATTTTCACTTAACGACTCCTGCCTGCTTCTGAAAGAGCTTCTTGAAGAAAAAGATTACGATATGGAAACATCTGAAGCTGATATTTCTCTGGAAAAAGAAGGGGATACCTGGAAAGTTGTCCACACTGCAGAGTTGGACAGCCTGCTAACTGGCAACTTTGCCTCTTATATGTCAGATGCTCAGCTCCTCTCTCCCTCTGAAATCGTAGATGCCCATTTTGGTACGATTAAAGACTTTGACAGCGAACAGCTGAAAATTTATCTGTCTCTTGACCATCTGGTAGAAACAGACGATTCCTACAATAATTCTCTGTCCATGGCTATTGCACAACAGATTGATAAGGCTTTCGACTATGAAATTACAGAAGAAGAACAGGAGGGCAGTACCGCTGCTGTTCAGGTCTCTGTCACAAGCCCTGACTTTGAAAGTATTCTGACTTCTTACAAAGAGCGGCTGACCCAATGGCTGAAAACTTCCGAATCCCTCTCTGCTGGAGCTCAGGGAAGGCGGGAGAAAGAAAGGGAACTTCTTCTTTCCTGTATTGAAGATAATGAAACTGTTACTTCCAAAAATATTGCCGTAACTCTTTATAATGATGGCATAAACTGGAAGATTCAGATGGATTCCAATATAGCAGAAGCTGTATTTGGAGATATTCCTTCTGCAATATCTTCCGTTTCAGAAGATATACAGTGAACAATGATAAAAGACCGGGAATATGGCAGCCGCCTCTCCCGGTCTCTTTTATCATTTTACATATCTTTCTTTTCTTCTGTCTCCTGCTCTTTTTTTTCCACTACCGCAATGCCCAGCTCTTCAAGCTGCTTGGGGTCTACCACGTCAGGAGCCTCTGACATCAGACAGGAGGCGTCTTTCACCTTCGGGAAAGCGATAACGTCCCGGATAGAATCCTCCTTTGCCATGAGCATTACCAGACGGTCCAGACCATAGGCCAGTCCTGCGTGAGGAGGCACACCGTATTTGAAAGCATCCAGAAGGAAGCCGAAACGGTTATAAGCCTCTTCCTTAGTGAATCCCAGAACCTCGAACATCTTTTCCTGGATATCATCCTGGAAAATACGGACAGAGCCGCCGCCGATCTCATTTCCGTTTAACACGATATCATAGGCTTTTGCCCGGACTCTTCCCGGATCAGAATCAAGATACTGCAGATCCTCTTCCATAGGCATAGTGAAAGGATGATGCATAGCCGCAAAACGATTCTCCTCCTCAGACCACTCCAGAAGAGGGAACTCTGTGATCCATACAAACTTAAACTCATTCTTGTCCAGAAGCTCCATCTGTTTTGCCAGCTCCAGACGAAGAGCGCCCAGCACATCCCAGACCAGTTTGGTCTTATCTGCCGCAAAGAGCAGAAGGTCACCGTTCTCTCCCTTCATGGCCTGGATAAGAGCGGTCATCTCCTCTTCTTTCATAAACTTAGCGAAAGAAGATTTCACTGTGCCGTCCTGGCCGATGGCAATATAAGCCAGTCCCTTGGCGCCGTAGCCCTTGGCAAACTCTACCAGCTTGTCGATCTTCTTTCTTGGCATAGCTCCCTGTCCCTTGGCATTGATACCACGAACACTGCCGCCATTTTCCAGAGCACCTTTAAATACTGCAAATTCACAGTCCTTCACCACTTCGGACACATCGGTAAGCTCCATGCCAAAGCGGATATCCGGCTTGTCGGAACCGAAGCGGTCCATAGCTTCCTGCCAGGTCATTCTCTGGATAGGAAGAGGAACCTCCACGTTCAGAACTTCCTTAAAGAGGAAGGCCAGCATTCTCTCGTTTACATCAATTACATCATCTACGTCTACAAAGGACAACTCCATGTCGATCTGGGTAAACTCAGGCTGACGGTCTGCTCTTAAGTCCTCGTCTCTGTAGCATCTTGCAAGCTGGAAATACCGGTCATAGCCAGAGCACATCAAGAGCTGCTTGAAAATCTGCGGTGACTGAGGAAGGGCATAAAAACTTCCAGGATGCACACGGCTGGGCACCAGATAATCCCTGGCTCCCTCAGGGGTGCTCTTAATAAGTGTAGGTGTCTCAATCTCCAGAAATCCCTCATTGGCCAGGAACTGACGTACCAGAGTAGAAACTCTGGAACGAAGGATCATATTCTTCTGAAGATCCGGTCTCCTCAGGTCCAGGTAACGATATTTCAGTCTTACTTCCTCTCTGGTCTTACTGTTCTCTTCAATAGGGAAGGGAGGTGTCTGTGCTTCGGAAAGAATACGGAGCTCTCTGGCCCGTACCTCAATCTCTCCTGTAGGAAGGTTGGGATTCACTGCGCCGGAACGGGCCTCTACCCGTCCTACAACGGCAACCACAAACTCGCTTCTCAGCTTTCCTGCCTTTTCAAATACTTCCTGATCAATTTCTCCATTTTCAAAGATCACCTGCATGATACCGGAACGGTCTCTTAAGTCTACAAAGACAATCCCGCCTTTGTTCCTGCTTTTCTGCACCCATCCCATTAAAGTAACGGTGCTGCCGATATCTGCCTTTGTCACCTCTGCACATCTATGGCTTCTTTTCAGCCCCTTCATTGATTCTGCCATGGCATAAAATCTCCTTCTTTGTTCCTTTTAGTCGTTATATACTTCCTCGATCACAGAATAGCCTTCATTGGCAAGCTGCTCTTTCTGGAATTTTTTGTTCTTCTTAGCATATACGATATTTACGCTCTGGCCTTCTTTCCGCTCCTTGGCAGCTTTCTTCATAACTTCCAGAAGTTTTTCCTGGGAAAGTTTTTTGTCCAGAAGATAAGCCTTCTTTTCCTTTGTTCCAGGAACTTTAAAGCCCTTCTCCATAAGAAGCATAACAATACGCTCAAATCCAATAGAGAATCCTGTAGCCGGAGTAGGCGTGCCTGTAAATTTGCCGATCATCTCATCATAACGGCCACCGCCTCCTACGCTTCCGGAAAATCCATCAATAGAAATTTCAAAAATCGGTCCTGTATAGTAAGACATACCTCTTACCAGAGTAGGATCAAATTCCAGTGTAAAGTTCGCAGTTTTTGCCTCCATTACACACTCGATGATCGTAGTCAGGTCATCTGCCACTTTCGGGTCCAGAAATCCCTCCAGTTTTTCTTTGCAGTATTTTACTCCATCTATTCCGGCTCCCATGGTCTTAAAGAGCTCCAGATATTTTTCCACGCTCTCCTTTGCAAAGCCAGACTCTTCCAATTCCGCTGCAACGCCTTCCATACCGATCTTGTCCATCTTATCCAGGATAATAAACACCTGAGTAAAGGAATCCTCCGGGAATCCGCTGTAGGCAGCCATAGCCTTCAGGATCCTTCTGTCGTTGATGCGGATGGTGAAGCTGTCAAAATCCAGTTTTCCTACAAGAGTAGAAGTTGCCAGGATCACATCGATCTCAGCCAGGAAAGTAGGGTCACCCAGAATATCAATATCACACTGCATAAACTGACGGAACCGGCCTCTCTGGGGGCGGTCTGCACGAAATACATTTCCAATGTGCAGAGCTTTGAAAGGCTGAGGCAGCTCATTGGCATTGTTAGAATAGAAACGGCACAGAGGCACAGTAAGGTCATAGCGAAGTCCGCTGTCTACCAGATCATCCTGGGATTTTGCCTCTTCAATTCTTAATTTTTCTCCTCTTTTCAGGATACGGAAGATGAGCTTTTCGTTATCTCCCCCCTGTTTGCTGGTCAGGTTCTCGATGTGTTCCACACAGGGAGCCTCCATGGAAGTAAATCCAAACTGTTTGTAGGTCTCCTTGATCAATCCGATTACATAGTCACGGATTTCCATCTCCTGAGGCAGGATATCTTTCATGCCTGTTACTGGTTTTTTCTTTAACTGCATTGTTCTATTCTCCTCTCTTTTTCCTGGTCATCTTTGTGGACCGCTTTCATAAACGCAAGAAACACCTGCATATCAAAATTTTTGATCTCATCTATCATCAGCCGTATGGCTGTCTCCGGGTCAAAAGCCTCCCGGTAAGGTCTTTTCTCTGTAAGAGCTGCGTAGGTGTCGCAAACTCTCAGGATCCGGCTTCCCAAAGGAATTTCTTCTCCCCGAAGATTCTGGGGATAGCCGCTGCCGTCATAGTTCTCATGATGATAATAAATACTCTCCAGCACAAAACTGGAATATCCCCGATTCTGAAGAGCCTCGCAGCCAAGCTGAGGGTGACGGCGGACATATTTGATCTCTTCCACCACTAAAGGATCTTCTGTGCCGGACACGTACCTGGAAAGCCTAAGTTTCCCGATATCGTGAAGGATTCCCGCCAGAGCCAGCTCGTAGCACTGGTCCTTGGGAAGCGCCATGGCTTCTCCTACCTCATAAGCCAGATTGCTCACTGTAATGCCATGGCTGATCACCGACATCAGATCATAATCAATCATTTTTATATTTCTTTCAGCCATGTGTCAATCCCGACCTTTTTTCGTTGAATCATCTCGTCGATGCGGTTTATGTAATTAGTAACATCTTTTACATTCTCCGCTCTCTCTATCCGTTCCCCGTTCCGGAACACAAATTTAGTAGAGGCCCCGGCTCCTGCCGCCATGATAGACTGTTTCTCCTCCATCATTAGTATATTGTAAATTCCCGCTTTGTCAACTTTTGCAAAGCCTGTATTTTCCAGATTTCCGCACATATTTTTCTGCCGATAGAGATAATAGGGGCCCATGTCCATCTCATAGGCATATTTCATGGCCATATCCATGATCTCCTGGTTATTTTCAAACTCCATCTCCTGGTACTGGTCCCGGAAAATATTCAGTCTGGCCGCCCTCTTCACGGCAAGGGAATGGACCGTAAGGCTGTCTGGCTGGAGTTTTTTTACTTCTTCCAGGGTGTGTTCCACATCTTCCTTATGTTCTCCCGGCAGTCCCACGATCAGGTCCATGTTGATGTTGTCAAATCCACAGTCCCTGGCCAGTAAAAAGGCTTTTATGGTATCCTCCACACTATGCTTTCTTCCAATAAGCTCCAACGTTTTCTGGTTCATAGTCTGAGGATTTACGGAAATCCTGGTCACAGGAAATTCCCGAATAGCCAAAAGTTTCTCTCTGGTAATGCTGTCCGGTCTTCCCGCCTCAATGGTATATTCTGAAACTTCCTCTACAGGAAATTTCTCCTGTATGTGGCCCAGAAGCCGCCGGAGCTGATCCGGTTCCAGTGTAGTTGGCGTTCCCCCGCCTATATAGATGGTGTTTAAAGGCCTGCCCTTCATAGCCTGGGCGATAAAGTCCAGTTCCTTCAGCAAAGCTGTCAGATAGTCATCTACCCGGTCTCTCCACTTCTCCAGTGGAGAAGAACTGAAAGAGCAGTAAAGACATATACTGGGGCAGAAGGGAATTCCCACATACAGGCTGTATCCTTTCTGATAGTCTATATCCTTCAGGATATCCCTTTCTCTGTTGGCAATGGCGATGGCCAGCGCCGTTTTCTCATTGCTTGTAAAATAAGTGTTCCTCATATAATCTGCGGCCTGGGCATTGGTCATTCCCTCTTCGATCAGTCCCATGGCGATCTTCACAGGACGGATCCCTGTCAGATTTCCCCAGGGGAGGGTATGTCCTGTTTCCTGTACCAGCAGCTTATAAAGAATCTGTTTCAAGATGTTTTTTCTTTTTTTTCTGTCTTCCCCCTCATCATAGGGAGCTGCATCTTCCAGGGTCTGATCCCTGGTATGGACTCCTATGACTACCTGGTCCCCATAAGAAATAGAAACCAGCTTTTCATAATCTTTGGGCTTTTCTTCCTCTAAGGTACAGTACATCTTAACTTCCTCTTTGGGATAAAAGGCCTTTACAAGAGTATAAGCGTCGTATTCAAACTCTTTTTTATTAAAAGAAATTCCTATCATTTCCTACTGTCTCTTCTCATATTTTCTTTCTATAAGTATGGATTATGAGCCTTCTCAAAAGCAGCATCCGTCTCTTCTCCGTGTCCAGGGAAAATCTGGGTTTCCTCTGGAAGGATTTCAAAAAGCCGGTGAAGGCTGTCTCTCATCTGGCTCATACTGCCTGTGGGCAGATCTGTTCTGCCGCAGGAACCGCAGAAAACAGTATCCCCTGACATACACACCCCTTCTTCCTTCAGCCAGTAACAGCAGGAACCGGAAGTGTGACCAGGGGTATGAAGAACTGTGACAGAAAAGCCTGCCAGGATCTCTTCCTGCCCGTCTTCCAGCCACTGATCCGCTTTCACGGTATAAGGCGTTCCTGACCAGGCTCCGGAAAGATTTCCCATAGGATCTTCCATAAGCTTTTCTTCTGCTTTCGGGGCATAGACAGGTATTTTATAATATTCCCGCAGCTCATTAGCTGCACAGATATGATCATAATGGCCATGGGTCAGAAGGATTCCCACGGGCTTTCCTTCTAATTTTGCAAGGGCCGCCTGGATCCGTTCCTCCTGTGCTCCCGGATCTATGATCAGTATCTCTCCTGTTGTTTTGTTCCTGAGAAAATAGCAGTTGGTCTGTACCGGACCAACTACAATTGCTCTCAATATGAGATTTTTCATAATTTCTGTCTCCCTTAGTTATCCTGCAGTACGTTCGATATCTTTCACACTTTCAATCTGGCGGATTTTCTCGATAATACCATTTAATTCCTCTTTGCTGGCTACTTCAAAGGAGATATCAATAGTCGCCACTCCCTGCTTGCTGGTTCTTGTATTCAGGGCAGAGATATCGATCTTTCTTTCTGTGAAGATTTTTGAAATGTCTACAATAAGACCTGTACGGTTGTAGGCATATACATTCAGCTCTGCCATATACCGTTCCCCTGCTGTGCTATCCGGTGCCTGCCACTCAGCATCGATAAGGCGGTGTCTGTCATCTTCAGACATATTGATCACATTGATGCAGTCTGTCCGATGAATGGTCACGCCTCTTCCACGGGTCACATATCCTACGATTTCATCTCCCGGAATCGGATTGCAGCATTTAGAAAATCGCACGGCTACATCATGGATTCCTTTTACTACAATTCCGCCTTTTACTTTGCCAATGTGAAGTTTTTCCTTATTGTCTGCTGCAGCCTCCAGAACCTTCTCGTCTGTAAGCTCTGCTTTATGGTCTTTGTTGTAGGCCTCCTGGAGCTTGTTGATGATCTGCCCTTCCTTCAGACCTCCGTGGCCTAAAGCTGCCAGAACAGAATCCCAGTCCCGGAAACCATATTTTTTCATAACTGCTTCCTGATATTTGGGTTTCAGGATATTGCTCAGAGTAACTGCCTTAATCTTGGCATATTGAACCAGCATTTCCTTCCCCTTCAGGATATTGTCTTCTTTTAATTCCTGTTTGAACCACTGGTTAATCTTATTTTTGGCCTGGGTGCTCTTCACCACTTTCAGCCAGTCGCGGCTGGGGCCTTTGGAGTTCTGGGAAGTAATGATCTCCACCTGATCTCCGTTTTTGATCACATATTCGATGGGTACAAGTTTTCCGTTTACTCTGGCTCCAACCATCTTGTTGCCCACAGCACTGTGTACATTGTAAGCAAAATCAATGGGAGTAGAGCCGTTCGGCAGGGTTTTTACATCTCCTGCCGGTGTGAAACAATACACGCTTTCTGAAAACAGATCCAGATCGCTTTTTAAAAGACTTAAAAATTCTTTGTTATCTGACATGTCTCTCTGCCATTCCAGGATCTGGCGGAGCCAGTTCATTTTTTCCTCTTCTGACTGAGTGACAGTAGCTTTGCCATTATTGGATACTTCTTTGTACTTCCAGTGGGCGGCAATACCATATTCCGCCGTCCTGTGCATTTCAAAGGTACGGATCTGTATTTCAAAAGGCTGCCCGTTAGGACCGATCAGCGTGGTGTGCAATGACTGGTACATATTGGGCTTGGGCATGGCGATGTAATCCTTAAACCGTCCTGGAATAGGCTTATACATTTCATGAATGATTCCCAGCGACGCATAACAGTCTTTCACTGTGTCTACGATAATCCGTACGGCAAACAGATCGTATATCTGATCCAGGGTCTTATCCTGATTCACCATTTTCTTATAGATACTGAAGAAATGTTTGATCCTGCCGTCAATCTGTGCATGGATACCGGCATTGTCGATGTGCTGCCGGACCTCATTTACAATCTGGTCGATAAAGGCCTGACGCTCACTTTTTTTCAGGTTGATTTTATCCACCAGATCATAATAAACTTCCGGCTTCAGATATTTTAAGGAAAGGTCATCCAGCTCGATCTTGACCTTGGAAATACCCAGCCGCTGGGCAATGGGCGCGTAAATGTCCATGGTCTCTCTGGCCTTTTCTTTCTGTTTCGCCGGCGGCATATATTTCAAAGTCCGCATATTGTGGAGCCGGTCTGCCAGCTTGATAAGGATAACCCGGATATCCTTAGCCATAGCCAAAAACATCTTCCTCAGGTTTTCTGCCTGAACTTCTACCTTATCTGCAGAATAGCTTAACTGTCCCAATTTGGTAACACCGTCCACCAGCAGCTCTACCTCGTCTCCGAACTCCTGCCGGATTTCCTCTGAAGTCATCACCGTATCCTCCACTACATCATGGAGGAGCCCGGCCACAATGGTCTCTTTATCCAACTCCAGGTCTGCCAGGATAATACCCACGCAAAGGGGATGTATGATGTAAGGTTCCCCGGATTTTCTCACCTGTCCCTTATGGGCGTTGTTGGCAATGTTAAAAGCCTTCTCGATCATGGTGATATCCGTGGAAGGATGATACTTTTTCACACTGGATATCAATTCATCATATAAGACATCCGGACTGGTGAAGTCCTCCATTGCTTTTACGCTGGCATCTGCCTTTTTAATCTTCTCTATTTCATCTTTCTGCAGTGTTGATTCTCTTCTTTCTTCCATATGATTATCACCTGATTTCTATTTGCCTTCATAACGGATTACAGATGCCACGTCATATTCTGCCAGTCTATCCCTTCCTTTCAGTCCTGCCAGTTCCATGAGGAAAATCATCTTTACCACTTTTCCTCCTAATCTCTCTATCATTTTGGCAGCTGCTTCCACCGTGCCCCCTGTAGCCATAAGATCATCAATGATCACAACCTTCTGTCCCGGCTTAACGGAATCCTTATGCATTTCCAGAACCGCGCTGCCATATTCCAGTTCATAACTCTGTTCTATAGTTTCTCTTGGAAGCTTGCCTTTTTTGCGGATCAATACTAATGGCTTATGTAAATTGTATGCGATAGGCGCTCCAAAAATAAATCCTCTGGACTCCGCCGCAGCGATCACATCTACATCTACTCCCTCCAAAAGTTTCTGAAGAGAATCTATCGCCAGCTTAAACCCCTCCTGGTCCTGAAGAACGCTGGTCACGTCTCTGAAAATAATCCCTTTCTCTGGAAAGTCGGGAATACTGACAATATAGTCTTCAATACTTTTCTTTTCACAACTGCCCATCTTATCTCCATCCTTTTATATCGAATAATGTCTTTTACTAAATTAATATGTAGATTTTAGTATAACATCTTTTTTTCCCATACGCAAATTATTTATCGGATATTCTGTATGATCATCTCTATACTGTCCCTTCCCATATAGGAATTTACAGAAGGATAATAGATCATATCCCATTTTTCTTTCTCCTGAAGCCGCTGTGCAAACTCATCCCCGTCTCCAAACCAGACTCCCTCTGCCCGAAACCCATAATCATCAGAAAGGTTCATCTTTACCACATTCCGGTTTTTACCCAGGATCCGAAAATTCAGCACCTTCATATCCTTCTGAGCAAATACAGGTTTTGTATTTCCTTTTCCAAAGGGCTCCAGAAGGGAAAGCTGCCGGATCAGGGGAATAGTCACATAGGACATAGGCATAGGCACGTCAATGACAATTTTTTCCGTCATGTCTTCCTGGGTCAGGGTACAGTTCTCATTCAGCTTTCTCCGAAAAGCCTCCACATTTGCCTCAGGAAGGGACAGGCCCGCTGCCATGGGATGTCCCCCGAATTTTGTGAGAAGTTCCTTACATTTCACCAGCTCCTGGAACATATGATAAGCCTCTATGGAACGGCCTGAGCCTTTCACCCCTTCCTCGCCTTTTGTAAGAACAAATGTGGGGCGTACATACCGCTCCCTCACCCGGCCTGCAATAATTCCTGCCAGGCTTTCGTGACAGTGAGGAAGATAGATTACTAATACCCGGTCATTTTTCAGGTCCGTATGCTCTACCATCTCTACTGCCTCTTCCACTCCTTTGGCCGTCATATCTTTTCTGCTGTCATTTAAGGATTTCAGGTCTTCTGCTAATGCAGCTGCCTCTTTTGGATCTTCTGCCAAAAGAAGTCTCAAGGCCCGTTTGGCTGTGCTCAGCCTTCCGCTGGCGTTCATACAGGGGCCAATGATAAATCCAATATGGTAGGCGGAAATTTCCCTGTTTTCCAGATTATTGACACGGATCAGGGCTTTTAATCCTTCATTCTCAGGATTCTGCAGCCTTCTCAGTCCTTCTCTTACAATAATCCGGTTCTCATCTGTCAGATCCATCACGTCTCCCACTGTGGCAATGGCAGCAAATGGAATCAACTCCTCTATCTCCTTTTCCGGTATTCCCATTCTCTCATAAAGCCCCTGGATGACCTTGAAAGCTACCATACCGCCGCAGATTCCCTTAAAGGGATAGGTACAGTCTGGCTGCTTGGGATTTACAATGGCATCTGCCGGGGGAAGGATGCTGCGGACAGTTTGGCCCTCCTCTTCCTCATAGGGCACCTCGTGATGGTCTGTAACCAGCACTGTCATCCCCAGTTCTTTTGCATAGCCAATCTGCTCTATGGCACTGATGCCGTTGTCACAGGTAATAATAGTATCCACTTCTGCTTCTCCTGACAGATCAATAAGCTCCCGGCTGATCCCGTAACCATCCTTGATCCTGTCTGGAATATCCACATCTGCCAGGGCCCCGGCTCTGGTAAGTCCCTTCAGCAGTATATAGGTGGAGCACACTCCGTCAATGTCGTAATCTCCGATGATCCGTATCTTTTTCTTTTCCCGGATCTTTTCTGTCAGTTTATCCAGGAGTTCTTCCATTCCTTTCAACAGTTTCCAGGAATGGAGACCGGACAGTTTTCCATGAAGGTATGTATCGATTTCCTGATCTGTAATCTGGTCACGGTTCCGGATCAGCCTGGCAATTACCGGGTCAACGCCGAATTTTTTCCCGATTTCCTGAAAATCCGCCTTTTTAGCAGATACAACCCACTTTTCCATAACAAATTCTCCTCTGTCTCTTATTATCCTTTTGTAAATAAGAAGAAGCTGTCCCATAGAACACATATCAGGAATATTCCATGGGGCAGCTCCCGCATTTTATCTATTTTGCTTTTTTGATTTTCGTTTTCATCACATACCACATAGCGCCTGTCAGGCAGACAGAAGAATATCCGCCGCAGACAATGCCTACCATAAGAGGCAGAGCAAATTCCCGGATGGAAGATACTCCCAGCAGGAACAACATAAAGATGCTGATAAAAGTGGTCAGTGAAGTATAGATACTTCTTGTCAGGGTCTGAGTAATGCTGGCATTTACCAGTGTTTCCAGCTCCTTATCATTTTTCACTTTATTTGTCTTCAGATTCTCCCGGATACGGTCAAAGATAACTATGGTAGCATTGATAGAATATCCCAGGATCGTCAGCATACAGGCGATAAAGGTATTGCCCACAGAGACTCTTGCCAGTACATAAAAAGCAAACACGATCAATACGTCATGAAGCAGGGCAAGGACCGCGCTGCTGGCAAAGCGGATATCTTTAAACCGGAACCAGATATAAAAAAGCATCATAACTGCGGCCACAGCTACAGCCAGGACTGCATCTTGGCGCATTTCACTGCTGACTGTGGAGGAAATGCTTTCTGAAGTAATGGTAGATGCATCTACCCCGAAGTCGTCCACCAGAGCCTGCTCCAAAGCCTCTCTCTGATCCACGTCCAGGGTCACAGTCTTAATGATGACCTGATTGCTGTCTACTACCTTAGTAGCCTGGACATTGGCATCACCTGTGATCTCTTCCACCACCGGCACTACCTGGGAATCAATCTCGTCCATGGAAAGTTCTTCGTTAAAGGTTACGTTTGTAGAAGTACCTCCCTGGAACTCCAGACTGTAATTAAGAGGACTTCCTGTAGCAGCATTGTAGGCGACCATTCCCACAGGTCCTGAAATGATCAGAACAGCAGAGACGATAAAGAAAATCTTTCTCTTCTGAAGGAAGGGAATAGGTTTTCTCTCCTTACGTTTTCCATAGAACTTCTCATTACGAACACCTACGGCATAAATGGCATTGATCAGCAGTCTGGAAATCACCAGGGCTGTGAACATAGATAAAACAATACCAAGGGCCAGGGTCTGAGCAAAGCCTTTAATGGTACCGGATCCCAGCCAGTTCAATACAAAAGCAGCGATCAGTGTCGTAACGTTTCCGTCAAAAATAGCAGAAAAGGCTTTGCTGAAACCATTCTTCAAAGCAGTCCGGACACTTCTTCCTGCTGCGATCTCCTCCTGGATACGGGCGTAAATAATAACGTTTGCGTCTACGGCCATACCGATAGACAGGATAATACCTGCGATCCCCTGAAGGGTAAGTGTCAGGTCAAAGGCATTTAACGCAATAAGGTCCAGGCATACATAAATAACCAGAGCTATGCCGGCTACAAATCCCGGAATCCTGTAAACAAAGATCATAAATAAAATGATCAGTGCCAGACCGATGGCTGCTGCCAGCAGGCTGGTAGAGATGGCCTCCTGGCCCAGCTGTGCAGCTACCACGCTGGAACGGAGTTCAGAAAGCTCCAGGTTCAGGCCGCCGATACGGATGGTAGACGCCAGCTCTTCTGCCTCCTGGGCATCTGCCATACCCTCGATCATAGCCTGTCCATCTGTAATTTCCGCATTTACACTTGGTACGCTTACAAAATGTCCGTCATAATAAATACCGATGCTCTCATTATTCTCATATGCTTTTGCTGTAGCATCTGCAAATTTTGTGGTTCCTTCCTCTGTCAGAGACAGGTTGACCACATTTTGTGTATTGTTTCCCAGATCATCCTGACCTACCACAGCTCTGGCGTCGCTGACATCAGTTCCAGTAAGGACGATACTTCCGTCTTCCTGAAGTTCTTCAATAGTTTTGTTCAGCTCAAATTCGCCTGTCTGGCTATTCTGAGTATAATTCTGATTTCCATCTGCATCAGTCTGTGCGATAAAATACAGAGAGCCTGGCTTACCCAGCTCTTCCAAAATAGCGTTAGCATCAGTTACCCCGGGAATCTCCACAACGATACGGTTATTTCCCTCCTGGTAAACCTGAGATTCTGTGCTGTACTGCTCCACTCTTTGCTGGAGCTTATAGATGGTATCTGACATGTCGTCTGCACTTGGATTCTCTTCGGAAGCTTCATAAGTAATACTTACGCCTCCTGCCAGGTCCAGACCTGTGTTAATATTCTTTGCAGCTCCTGTTCCTGTCGGACCCCAGCCCACTGCTGACGTAAAAATCAAAAGTGCTGTAACGATCACTGTCAGCACCAGGACCAGTACGCCTCTGCTTTTCTTCATGATTTTTCCCTTCTTTACTGATTATTTTCTTCTGCATCTTCCGCTTCCGCTGCTTTTAGCATAATGGCGCATTCTACTCTTTTTCTCTGAAGCTCACAGCCAATGTCATAAACATCATTGATAGAGCCATGGAAATTGTAGGAATTAGCAGCACAGCCGCCGCTGCAGTAAAATTTTGCAAAGCACTTCTGACATTTTTCCTTTGCATAGACATTACAGTCTTTGAATTCTTCCCGTATGTCATCCCGTTTCACGCCGTCCCATACATTGCCCATAAGGAATTTTTCTTCCCCTACGAACTGGTGGCAGGGATATAAGTCTCCCCAGGGCGTCACGGCCAGATATTCGGTACCTGAACCGCAGCCGGAAAGCCGCTTATACACACAGGGACCTCCTGTAAGGTCTATCATAAAATGGAAAAAGTTAAAACCTTTTCCTTCTCTCTTTCTCTTGATCATCTCCTGGGCCAGTTTATCATATTCTTCACAGATTCTTGGCACATCTTCCCACCTCAGGGCATACTCCTCTTTCTCATCTGCCACTACAGGCTCTACTGAAATCTGGTCAAAGCCCAAATCCGCCAGATGAAGGACATCCTGTGAAAAATCCAGGTTATGACGGGTAAAGGTTCCTCTGGCATAGTAACTCTTTTCCCCTCTGCTTTTGGCAAATTTCTGGAATTTCGGCACTACCAGATCGTAGCTGCCGGCCCCTTTACGGAAAGGACGCATAAAGTCATGTACTTCTTTTCGCCCGTCAATGCTCAGCACCACATTTGCCATTTCTTTATTGGCAAACTCCATGATCTCGTCATTTAAGAGAACTCCATTGGTGGTAAGTGTAAAACGGAACTTCTTATTATGAAGCTTTTCCTGTTCTCTTCCATATTCTACCAGACGTTTTACCACGTCCCAATTCATGAGAGGCTCACCGCCGAAGAAATCCACTTCCAGATTTACCCGGTTTCCGGAATTGGCGATAAGAAAATCCAGAGCCTGTTTTCCCACCTCATAGGACATCAGAGCTCTTCTGCCGTGGTACTCTCCCTCCTCTGCAAAGCAGTACCGGCAGGCAAGATTACAGTCATGGGCAATGTGAAGACACAATGCTTTTACTACTGTCTCTCTTTCTTTAAAATGGTCGATGGCCTTTCTATAAATATCTTCTGTAAAGAGCATTCCCTGATTTTTCAGCTCCTGGATCTCATTAAGAGCCTGACTGATTTCTTCTCTTTTATAATCTGCCTCCATCGTCTGGCAGATTTCTTCCTGGGCTTTACCCTCATCTAAAAGTCCAATAATGTCATACACCAGTTCATCCACCACATGTACAGAACCGCTGTTTACATCCAGCACAATGTTATAGCCATTATTTTTATAACGATGAATCACCGTGCTTCCCCTTTCTCTTTTCTCTTATGCACTAAAGTATGGGGCTGCTGCATGAAACAGATTTTTCCGTCTCACGCAACAGCCCCACTCCTCGTATGCCGTTTTTCTTATTTATTCTCGCAGCTCTGATTTCCTACTGTGCAGGATGTCTTGCAGGCTGACTGGCAGGATGTCTGACATTCACCGCATCCGCCTTTTTTCACTGTATTCTGTAAACTTTTTGTATTCAATGTTTTAATATGTTCCATGATACCTTTCCTCCTTATGTCTTTTAACATCTATGCGGTATTATAGCATAGCTCTTTGTACCAGGCAAGTATTTCTTTTGTCTGGATCTTTCTAAGACAACATTCCTCCCAGGGCTCCTCCCAGAATGCAGATAAAAAACATCAGGATTGTCTCTTTTAAATCCCCTCCAGAATGTTCTGTAAGATAGGTCACCGTCCATAGAAGAGCTGCATATCCTAATCCCAGCCCCATCCCCCACAGAAAACGCCGGTTTTTTCCCTTTCTGCCCATATAAAATCCACCAGCCAGACAGGATATTATGTAGGTTACCATGATTCCCAGATTCACCTGGCTCTCTCCCAGCCCCAGCTTATACAGCAGGAAAGCCAGCCCCAGGAGCAGGATTCCTGTAATGGCGTAGGAAAGGAGCAGAGCTTTCATCATCTGCAGAGGTCTTGAAGCTTTTACCATGATCTGTTCCATTAGAAAACCCTCCCTTATGTAAATATATGGGAGGGTTTCTTTCTGCATGACTGATTTATGATCTTTTTTTCTTACCTATTATAAAAGTTACTGCTGCCAGGATCAAAGCTGCCGCTGCTGTTGCTGCATATAGGATGATCGGTGCATTATCACCGGTCTTTACCACGCGGGTTACCTTGGAAGAGCTGCTCTGATTTCCGGTTTTTCTGCTCTGACTGCTGCTGGTGCTTGTCTGGCTGCCGGAATTTCCAGAAGGCTGGATCACACTCTGTCCTGAAGAAGAACTGCCAGTCTGAGAATTTCCAGTAGAGCTTGTTCCTGCGGAAGTACCGGAAGAACTGTTATTTCCAGTATTCTGACTGGAAGAACCGCTCTGGGGAAGCTGTGTTCCCGGACCTACCAGCTGGCTTCCGCCTACGTTAAAGGGACTGAAAGAAGCAGTTTCAAAAGTCAGATACTCGATTCCTTCTATAGTAATGATCGTCAGATTACCCGGGTACTCCTCTGTAGGAAGGGTATAATATTCATACTCACTGTTTCCCAGATAATGGGCAATGGAAAGCTGTGAAAAGCTGTCTGCATTTTCCGGAAGGGGGATCATTACTCTTACTTTGTTTCCTTCGGGAATCTTATATTCCTCATTTTCCTTTAAATCCCAGAGCTTAATCTCGTAGGCCGAAAGAATCTGGCCAATACCTGCATCTGGAAGCTGATCCAGCTCATCATTGTAGCTGACCTGAAGGTCCACATAATATGGAAGGAAGTCTCCTTCCACCCTCACTCCGGTATTCTCATCTATAAGACTTCCCACCGGAATAGCCTGAGGGATCTCCTGGGCAACTTCTCCGGTCTTTCCTGCCTCAGCCTGAATAAAATCTTCATCTGTTTCCTGGGTATTTTCTTCCTGAGAAGATTCCTCATCCTTGGGAGCTTCTCCCTCCTGACCATTGGAAGATTCCTCATCCTTAGGCGCTTCTTCCTCCTGACCGTTGGAAGATTCCTGAGACTCCTGATCTTCTTCCTTCTGATCATTGGAAGTTCCCTGGTCCTCTTCTGCTGTTCCAGGCTTTTTCTCCTCTGTATCAGGATTTTCTGTCTGGTCTTCTATATTATCCTGATCTGATGCATTTTCCTGGTCTGAACCCGTCTGGTCCTGTTTGCCCTGTTCCGTATCTGCATCTTCTTTTGTGTTATCGCCGCTTTCCCCGTTTTCCTTTTCATTATCTTTATCTGTGTTATCAGCCGGGGCGTTATCTGTATTGGAATCTTCTTTTAAGGATTCTACCAATACTTTCACTGTACGGATCACCTGATTTTTCTGGGCATCCCAGCCTTCTACCTGAGAATAATCCTTTCCTTCTATATCCGAAGGAGTAAAAACGACTTTTATCTCAGTCTCATAGGCTATAGGAACAGTCTCCTTTTCCCATGCAAAAGAACCTTCTCCTGCAAATCCGGCCTTTCCAAAATCAAAATTTTTTATATCCTCTGGTTTGGAAAGTGTTATCTCTCCAGGAACTGTTACAGAGCCTGCAACAGGAACAGTCTCCTCCGGTTCCTGTTCCTCGGGAGTTTCAGGCGCTTCCACAGTTTCTTCCGGAGGCGTCTGTTCCTGGGTATTATTTTCCCCAGTATCCCCTTCCGAAGAGGCAGGCTCAGAAGGTTTCAAAGACTCTACAGTCACTTCTACATTTCTTATCACTGCTCCTTTTGCCGCATCCCAGCCTTCTACCTTGGAATAGTCGTAGTTTTTGGTATCTGCAGGGGTGAAGATCACCTGAACCGTAGTCTGATATTCTTCAGGCGCTGTCTGAGAAGCCCAGGCAAAAGAGCCTTCTCCGGAAAAACCTGCTGCAGCAAAATCAAAGGAATTCCATGCTTCTGGCGATGCTATGGTGACCTGAGAGTTCATAGTTACCTGACCGGCTTTTTTGGCTTCTGTCTTTGTTCCCTGGACAAAGGCTTCCTTTCCAAGCTCGGCACCTGAGGTATCCACATCTGAAGACTGGAGATTTCCTCCTGTCAGAGTCAGCTTTCCTTTTCCTGTGATCTTCATAATTGCTCCGGTATAACCATCGGCCCTTTTAATCTGTACTCCTTCAGGAATTGTTACAGCTTTCTCACTGGATATAGTCACCGGACCGCATACCAGAATGGTTCCCTTGCTGCCAGCCAGCTTTAAGGCCTGGTCAATGGAAGACACTGCTTTTTCCTTCGTAGTTCCGTCTCCCTGATTATCTCCTGACAAAGTCCCGTTCAGGTAAACCGAAACACCTGTTCCGGAGTTTTCCGTCTGAGAGCTTTCTGCGGCATAGACAGGCACAGCTGAAACCGCCTCGCCTACAGTGCCGGCTGCCATAACAGAGGCAAGCGTAAGACTTAAAACATTGGCGGTCACTTTATGTAAACCTTTTTTATTTCTATTCATGAATAACATTCCCTTTCCTATTGTTGCAAAAGCTGAATTTTTTATATTCATTATAAACCTATATTTAACTCTGCCTAAGTATATCACAGTTTTCCATTTTTCGACACCCCCTAAAAACAACTTTTTTCAACCGGTTTTGTTGCAATCCCTGCAAAAATCATGTATATTATAGAGATATCAGGGTCTCATCCCTATGGTCATATGACTCTTTGTCATGCCAGTATCTACAAATTCAAAAATTCAAAGGAGTTGAATAAGTTGGATTCCAGTGATGCCATACAGTTTCTGGTCCTGATTATTTTAATTTGTCTTTCGGCATTTTTCTCATCAGCAGAAACTTCTATGACAACCGTTAACAAAATACGCATACAGACCCTTGCCCAGGAGGGTGACAGCCGAGCTTCTACTCTCTTAAAAGTAATAGAAAATCCCGG
Source organism: Blautia sp. An46 (assembly GCF_002161645.1). Lineage (NCBI taxonomy): Bacteria > Bacillati > Bacillota > Clostridia > Lachnospirales > Lachnospiraceae > Blautia > Blautia sp. An46. Next base: position 81,746 of record NZ_NFIF01000014.1, read on the forward strand.
AAAGCTGCTGAGCACCATACTGATCGGCAACAATATAGTGAATCTTTCCGCATCCTCCCTGGCTACTACGCTGACCATGCGCCTCTTTGGCAATGCGGCAGTAAGTATCAGCACCGGAATCATTACCCTGCTGGTTCTGATCTTCGGAGAGATTACTCCTAAAACCTTGGCATCCCTAAACGGTGAACGTCTGGCCTTGGCCTATGCCAAACCTATACGGATTCTGATGGTCATTATGACTCCGGTCATCTTCCTTATGAACCGGTTTTCCGGAGGAGTGCTTAAGATTCTTGGGGCAGATGCCCAACCAAAAAGCAATACTATTACAGAAATGGAGCTTCGTACACTGGTCAACGTTGGGCATGAAGAGGGCGTCATAAAAACAGAAGAACGGCAGATGATCTACAATGTCTTTGATTTTGACGATTCCAGAGCGGAAGATGTTATGGTTCCCCGGATAGATGTAACATTTGCCGATATCAATAGTTCCTATGAAGATCTGATTCAGCTGTTCCGGGAGGAAAAGCATACCCGCTTTCCTGTATACAAAGACAGCACAGACCACATTGTAGGAATTGCCAACATCAAGGATCTTCTTTTGTGTGATAAGGAAAATTTCTCTCTGGAGAAAATCCTTCGGGAGCCTTATTTCACCTATGAATCGAAAAAGACTTCTGAACTTCTCATGGATATGAAAGAAAATTCCGTATCCTTTGCCATTGTCCTGGATGAATACGGAGCGACTTCCGGTATCATCACTCTGGAGAATCTGGTGGAAGAGATTGTAGGGGATATCCATGATGAGTATGAAGATCAGGAAGAAGAAGAGGTAAAAGAAATCCTGCCTGAGAGAGAATACATTGTTCTGGGTTCTGCCCGTTTGGATGACTTGGATGAACTTCTTTCCCTGAACATTGAGTCTCAGGATTATGATTCTATCGGCGGCTATATCATTGAACAGCTGGACCGTTTCCCGGAAGAGGGTGAGTCTGTTACAACGGAATCTGGTATACGTCTTGTGGTAGATAAGGCAGACCGGACCCGTATCGAAAAAGTCCACATTTACCTTCCTCCAAGAGAAAAAGAAGAAGCAGAATAAAAATAAAAAAGAAAAAACGTATTAGGAAAGGACATTTTATTATTATGAGCAGTTTTTTTAATATGGACAGCCCCATCATGCGTTTTCTGTCCAGAGTTTGCGATCTGATCATTTTGAACCTTCTGGCAATTGCCTGCTGTATTCCCATTGTAACAGCAGGGGCTTCTATTACCGCCCTCTTTTCTGTTACACTGAAAATGGTCAAAGGGGAAGAGTCTTATATTTTCAAAGGGTTTTTCAAAGGGTTTAAGGAAAACTTTAAACAGTCTACCATTATCTGGCTGATCCTGCTGGTCCTGGGACTTTTCCTTTTCATTGATTACCGGGCAGCAACCATTCTGCCAGGAAATATGAAAAGTATTTTTCAGGTATTGATTGGCGCTATTGTTGTTATTTATTCAATGGTATTTACTTATATTTTTCCCTACACAGCAAGATTCCGCAATGATATCAAGAATATTTTCAAAAACTCCCTGCTGATTGCAGTGCTGAATCTCCCCTGGACTCTTGTAATGATCATTTGTCCTCTGGCTTTATTCATTGTTACTTTCCTTACTACCACAACACTGGTATACGGAAGTATGATCTGGATTCTGCTGGGCTTTGCAACCGTCGCTTATTTTAACTCTATCATCTTCCGCAAGGTTTTCGCCAAATACGAGCCTAAAGAAGAGGAGGAAGATCAGGGCATTCCGGATTCTTACGAACTTCCTGAAGACATTCCGGAGCAGCTGCCAGACCAGGATAATACTGCTGCCAAATAGCAAGGTCTGCAAAAATTAAAATCAGAAAATAAAACAGGAATATTTATACGGTATTTTTGTAATGATACCAGGTATAGATGTTCCTGTTTTTTTGTTTTTGATTCTGTACATCTTATAATCTTGACTTTTTTAATCTGGTACTATACAATCCACATATAGATTTAGTTACTTGTAACTAACTACCAAATCTAGAATTTTTTTACCAAAGGAGGCAATACACATGTATAAAGAATGGGAGTCTTTTCACAGCGGCATCTGGGAAAAGGAAATCAATGTCCGAGACTTTATCCAAAAAAACTATACCCCCTATGATGGAAAGGAAGATTTCCTTCAGGGACCTACCCAGAGGACCAAAGACCTGTGGGAGCAGGTTCTGGAGCTTACAAAAGAAGAGCAGGCCAAGGGAGGTGTTCTGGATATGGATACAAAAATCATATCTACGATTACCTCCCATGGCCCTGGTTATTTGAATAAAGAAAAAGAAACCATTGTAGGCTTCCAGACAGATAAACCTTTTAAACGTTCTCTCCAGCCTTACGGGGGTATCCGCATGGCCATAAAAGCCTGTGAGGACAACGGCTACCATGTAGACCCTCAGGTAGTAGAATTCTTCACCAAGCACAGAAAAACCCACAACGACGGGGTTTTTGACGCTTATACCCCGGAAATGCGAGCCTGCCGTTCCAGCCATATTATCACCGGCCTTCCAGACGCTTACGGACGGGGCCGTATCATCGGCGACTACCGGAGAGTAGCTCTCTATGGAGTGGACCGGCTTATTGAAGACAAGCAGCATCAGAAGGATACCACCAGAACTATTATGTACTCTGACGTTACCAGAGAAAGAGAAGAACTTTCCGAGCAGATCAAGGCATTAAAAGAGCTGAAAGAGCTGGGAAATATCTATGGTTTCGATATCTCCAGACCGGCTGCCAATGTTCAGGAGGCCATTCAGTGGCTGTATTTCGGCTATCTGGCCGCAATCAAGGAGCAGAACGGCGCTGCCATGTCTCTTGGAAGAACCTCCACTTTCCTGGATATCTACGCCCAGCGGGATCTCCAGAATGGCACCTTTACGGAAGAAGAAATCCAGGAGTTTGTGGACCATTTCATTATGAAGCTGCGCCTTGTAAAATTTGCCAGAACTCCGGAATACAACGCTCTGTTCTCCGGAGACCCTACCTGGGTCACAGAATCTATCGGGGGCATGGGTATAGATGGCCGTCACATGGTAACAAAAATGTCCTACCGCTATCTTCACACCCTGGAAAACCTGGGAACAGCTCCGGAACCAAACCTTACCGTACTTTGGTCCACAAAGCTTCCCATGAACTTTAAACGTTTCTGTGCCAAGACCTCAATTATGTCCTCTTCAATCCAGTATGAGAATGATGACCTTATGCGGGTAACCCATGGAGATGACTACGCCATTGCCTGCTGCGTATCTTCGATGCGTGTAGGAAAAGAAATGCAGTTCTTCGGAGCCAGAGCCAATCTGGCTAAGTGCCTACTCTATGCTATTAATGGAGGAGTGGATGAAATTTCCAAGAAACAGGTAGGTCCTAAGTACCGTCCTATTACTTCTGAATATCTGGATTATGAAGAGGTTATGGAACGTTTCCGGGATATGATGAAGTGGCTGGCTCAGGTCTATGTAAACACCTTGAACATCATCCACTATATGCACGATAAATATTCCTATGAGAGGCTGCAGATGGCCCTTCATGACAAGAAAGTGACACGCTGGTTTGCCACCGGGATCGCAGGACTTTCTGTAGTGGCCGATTCCCTCTCCGCCATTAAATATGCCAAAGTAAAAGCCATCAGAGATGAAGACGGAATCGCTGTAGATTATGAGATTCAGGGAGACTTTCCTAAATACGGAAATGATGATGACCGGGCAGACAGTATTGCCTATGATATTGTTCACGAATTTATGTCCTATATAAAAGGAAATCACACTTACCGGGGCGGCATCCCCACAACATCTATCCTTACCATTACCTCAAATGTGGTATATGGCAAGGCTACTGGCTCCACGCCTGACGGCAGAAAGGCCGGAGAAGCCTTTGCACCGGGAGCAAATCCTATGCATCACAGAGACAGCCACGGTGCCGTCGCTTCTTTAAGCTCTGTATCCAAGCTGCCCTTTATGGACGCCCAGGATGGTATTTCCAATACTTTCTCCATTATTCCCGGCGCTTTGGGCAAAGATGACGCCATTTTCTTCGACGATATTACTTTTGAACTGGGAAAAGACTGCGCCTGCTGCGAACCTGGCTCAGAATTAGAAATCGAATAATCAAAACACACAAATTCAAGGAGGAATCTTTTTATGAAAATAAGTGACGCACAGATCGATAACCTGGTAGGGCTGCTGGACGGCTATGCAGAAAAAGGAGGACACCACTTAAACGTAAATGTCTTCACAAAAGAAACCCTTCTGGATGCCCAGAAGCATCCGGAAAAATATCCTCAGCTTACGGTACGCGTATCCGGATATGCGGTAAATTTCCATAAGCTGACAAAAGAACAGCAGGACGAAGTAATCTCCCGTACCTTCCATGAAGGAATGTAAAGACAGAGGATTTATCCACTCCATAGAGAGCTTTGGTACAGTTGACGGCCCTGGAATACGCCTGACGGTGTTCTTCCAGGGCTGTCCCATGCGGTGTCTGTACTGCCACAATCCGGATACCTGGGCCCCTGGCAGGGGGGCTCCTATGACAGTGGAAGAAATTCTGGAAATCTATAGAAAAAACAAAAGTTTTTATCAGAAAGGCGGCATTACCGCCACTGGAGGAGAACCTCTTATGCAGCTTTCCTTTCTCACGGAGCTGTTTGAAAAGGCCAGGGCCGAAGATATCCACACCTGCCTGGACACTTCAGGAATCCTCTTTAGACGGAGCCGCAAGGAGGAGTACCAAAGGCTTCTGAAATCTACCCGGCTGATCCTTCTGGATATCAAACATGCTTTCCCGGAGGAGCACAAAAAACTCACCGGACAGCCTCAGGCCCCGGTGCTGGATTTTCTGGATCTTACTGCAGAGGAAAAAGTACCAGTGATCATCCGCCATGTGATTGTAAAAGGGTTCACCGATTCTCCCAAAGAACTGGAGGAAGTGGGGAAGCTCCTTGCCAGGTATCCAAATATAAAGGGCCTGGAGGTCCTTCCCTACCACAACATGGGGGAACAGAAATATGAAAGCCTGAATCTTCCTTATCCTTTAAAAGGCATGGAAAATCTTTCTCAGGATGAGGCGGCCAAAGCCAGAAAGATCATTTTGGAGAGTTTTCAGCGGCATCGTTCTCCCTCATCTCTCTCATAATATCATGAAACTGAATACCGATCCTTTCAATCTCGCCCAGGACAATCTTGGTTCCTTTTTCTGTAAGGAACCAGTTTTCTCTGGTCACATCGCTTTCTCTCACCGGACACACCAGAAATCTGGTGTCCGGGAAGAGAAGCTGATAATATAGAAGACTCCTTCTGGCATGATAAGGCTTGCAGCAAAGGATGGCCCTGTGGATTTCCATGCCCAGGCTGTCTGTGACCTTTCTGGAATAAATAGCGTTTTCATAAGTGTAAGTGGCCTGATCTTCTTTTAATACAGCCTTTTCCGGCACCTGCTGCTTTATGAGAACTTCCTTTAAAAACTCCCATTCTGTCTCATAATCTCCGGGATACATCCAGGCCTTTTCCTGAACGCCTCCGAAATGCCCGGTCAAAATGCTGTACCGCCCGGAAGGCAGGATATAAGGGGCATATCCTCTGTGGTAAAGACCTGCCGCCTCCTCTGCAAGCTGGGGAAAGCCGCTGCCGGGAATAAAAATGATGTCCGCTTTCTCCGGCAGATCCTCTACAAAAATAAACTCTGTAAGCTGCTCTAAAAATTTCTGGTTCATATATCTTCTCCCGTTCTTTTATCACTTTATCTCCATGTAACTTCTGCCTTCCCGGCAGGGCAGCACTAAAGGCTCTCTTCTTATTTCAGAATGTCTTTATATTCCTCATGGCTGTCAAACCACTTTATCGCATAGGAACAGCTAAGGACTGCCTTTTTCCCTTCTTTCTGGATTTGTCTGGCAGCTGCCTCCATAAGCTTTCCTGCCATTCCCATTCCTCTGAGGGAAGAATCCACAAACGTATGATTAATGTTCACGGTATCTTCATCAATAGGAGGAAAGGTTACTTCTCCCTTTTTTTCCTGATTCTCGTCAAAATACTCTACCTTGTAATCTCCTGTTATGATTCCCATAGCTTTCTCCTTTTCGTTTTCTATATTCTACCATGAATCCCTTTCTGCAACAACCGTATACTGCCATGGCATTTACCCAGGAATACCTGCACATTTATAGAAGAATCCGTACCTGATATTTTTCCAGCCAGTAATTGACCTGGAGCATGTAAGCCAGCATCTGAGGCCCTGCCATAAGCTGGCCGTACCAGGGCTTTCCATAATCAGAGGGACTCTTCACAAATTTTTCAGCCTTTTCTCTGTCTACAAGCTGCCTTACAGGCGCTGCCGAATCTGCCAAAACATCCAGAAGTCTTTCTCCCAGCATAGCTTCATAATCCGGATGATAAGTTTTGGGATAAGGACTTTTTCTCCTCCAAAGGACTTCTTTGGGAAGTTTTCCTTCCCCGCTTCTCCTGAGAAGGGCTTTCACCACCCCGTCCCGGCATTTTATGGACCAGGGCACATTCCACACATATTCTATGATCCGATGGTCTGCAAAAGGCACTCTGGCCTCCAATCCGGAATACATAGCCGTCCGGTCCATCCGGTCCAGAAGGGTGGCCATAAACCATTTCAGGTTCAGATAAGAAATTTCCCGACGCCTTTTTTCCTGTGGACCTTCTCCTGGAAGTACTGGCGTCTCCCCAATAGTCTTTTCATAGGCGGCTCTGGCATAGTCTTCCATAGGGAGGACATGGATCAGTTCCTCAGACAGAAGTGTCTGTCTCACCTTCATATCCGGGGACCAGGGAAAGGCATGGGTATCAAAGGCCTCCTGCTTATGGAACCAGGGATAGCCTCCAAAGATTTCGTCCGCACATTCTCCTGTTAAAGTAACCTTATTATGCTCTGCCACCAGAGAACAGAAATAAAGCATAGAAGATTCTACATCTGCCATACAGGGAAGGTCTCTGGCGTCTACAGCTTTATAGAGACAGTCGATCATCTCCTGATTTCCACAGGTAAGGAAATGGTGGCTGGTACCGGAAAATTCTACCATTTTCTCTACCCAGGGCCGGTCCTGAGACGGCTGGAAGGCATTGGCCTTAAAGTACTTTTCATTTCCCTGAAAATCAAAGGAGAATGTGTGCAGTACCTTTCCCTGCTTCTTCAGTTCTCTGGCACAGATAGCTGTAACCAGAGAACTGTCTATGCCTCCGGAAAGAAAGGTGCAGATCGGGATATCAGAAAGCATCTGAAGCTTTACTGCGTCTTCCACCAGCCAGGAAGTTTTTTCTACTGTCTCTTCAAAGCTGTCTTCATGGGGAAGGCTCTGAAGCTGCCAGTATTTCCGCTCCTTCAGTCTTCCCTCCTTCCAGAGGAGACGGCTGCCACCTTCTACCTCCAGTATATTCCGAAAAACTCCTTTTCCGTAAGATTTCGCCGGTCCCAGAGCAAAAATTTCGCAAAGGCTCTCTCGATCTGCTACAGCCTCCACTCCAGGATACTGGAACAGACCTTTCATCTCTGAAGCGAATACCAGGGTATCTCCCTGGATAGTGTAAAACAGAGGCTTTACTCCAGCCCGGTCCCGAAAAAGATACAGGGCCTCCTCTTTCTGGTCCCAGAGAGCTATGGCAAATATACCGTTCAGCTTCTCTATAAACTCTTCTCCCTCTGTGAGATATCCCTGAAGGATCACCTCCGTATCACTGTTGGTAGTGAAAAGGACGCCTTTTCTCTCCAGTTCCTTCCGGAGGGTTTTCATATTATAGATTTCCCCATTATAAGCTATGGTACAGCTCTTTTCTCCTGCCCTTCTTGTCATAGGCTGTGTGCCTCGCTCCAGGTCAATGATCGAGAGCCTTACATGGGCCAGACCGCATTTTTTCTCCAGGAAAATCCCTTCCTCATCAGGACCCCTTCTCTTTTGCGCACGGTTCATACTCTCCAGTATCCTGGGCCACTTTCCTGACTCTTGGGTATAAGCCGCCCGGCTGCTGGAAAATCCTCCTATTCCACACATATGCCCTCCTTTTTCATAATGGAGATTTTCTCATTTTTTCCCTGTCTCCTCTGTGTATACAAAATCTTCTTTCAGCCTCTCACCCTCCCATGATCAAAGGCTGGTACTGCTTTCCTTCAAGAGCCGCCTGGGCCGCCGGAATCAGCAGTTCCGTGTGAGCGATCATGGAATTCGGCTTTTTCTGGGGATTATCCTGACCAAAGGGGATAAAGTAGATGTGCTTCGCATTTAACAGCAGTCCGATGTTCTTCATATTCATGCCTAAGGCGTCGTTGGTGGAAATAGATAAAAGAAGTGGTTTTTCATTTCTCAGATGTGCTTTGGCAGCCATAAGAGCCGGCGTATCCGTAATGCCGTTCGCCAGTTTTGCAATGGTATTTCCCGTACAGGGAAGAAGGATCAGCAGATCCAGAAGGCTTCCTGGGCCGATAGGCTCTGCCTCAGAAATGGTAAGCATAGGCTTTATCCCAGTAATCCGTTCTGCTTCTTTTACAAAATCTTCCGCCTTTCCAAAGCGGCTGTCAATACTCTGAGCCGCATCAGAAAAAATCGTCTGTATCTGGGCTCCTTCCTCTGCCAGTTTTTCCAGTTCCTGAAAAACTTTTTTATAGGTGCAGAATGACCCGGTAAGGGCCACTCCGATTTTCTTTCCTTTTAAATTCATAGTGCGCCCTCCTGCTGCACAGATTCTGATAACTTTCCAAGGGCAGCCAATGCCAGAATTTCCCCTGAAGCTTTCGGAGCATACTTTCCTGGTATGCCAAGAAGATGCAAAGGAGAAAGTCCCAGCTCTTGGGCCGCCGGATAATCCAAACCTCCCGGTAAGGAGGCAATGTCTATGATACATGTATCCTTCCTTATATATTTCAGCCTTTCTTTTTCCAGGACAACACAGGGAGCAGTCTGAAAAATAAAAGCTGCCAAAGACAGGGCATGGGGAAGTTCTCTCTCCTCCAGCGCCTGAAGTCCTGCAGCTTTTGCCTGGGCAGCTTTTTCCCTGTCCTTCTCCCAGACCATTGTCCGGCAGAACATATTCTGAAGGTACCCTGCCAGTGTCCTGCCGCATCTGCCGTACCCGATCACCAGGCAGAGACTGCCTCTCAGGTTTTCCGGGCTTCGGATAATTGCCTGGGCAACGGCCCCTTCTGCGGTGGCTATGGTGTTCTCCATAGCTGTAAAGGAATCCTCCAGAAAATCAAAACATCGGATTCCTCTTTCCCCTACTTTCTTATGAAAGCTCTCCGGTATGCCTCCGGCGCAGAAGAGACTGCCCTTTTTCAAATATTTTAGAAAATTTTCCTCGGTTAAATCTATATAGAAATCCTGCCCCTGTATTCTCCCTTCTTTCCGAAAAGGAACAGGAGCAATGACCAGATCTGCATTTTCCAGTGCATCCTTCAGAGAGGACGCCTTCTTCACTTGTTCCTGCTCCGGGTCTTTTGGAAGACCGTAAACCATAACGGAAAATCCCTTCTCCCCCAGAGCTTCCGCCACATAGACCTGACGCATATCCCCGCCGGTCACTGCAGCTTTCCAGGAATGTCTGTTCAAATCTTTCAAATCCTTTTTTCTTTTATTCTATGCACAGCAGGTGTAAAATGCCAGCTGTCTTTTGGGCTCCATGCTGCAGCCAGCATCTCAAAGAAAAGACCTGACAGAGCCAGAAGAACGGTTTCCAGGGTTCCCCCCAGAATATAACTATCTGCCTGACAGAGACTGCTTTCCGTAAGCTCCCGGAAGCCTTTTATTTTCTCTTCTATCAGCTGGGGATAAAAGGACAGCTCCGACCACATGGAGGGGAAATAGTCCGGAGAAAGGCGGACACTTCTTCCCAGTCCCCAGAAAAACAGCAGCCAAAAGATACCTGCCAGAAGGTACCAGAAAAGTTTTCTCCTTTTCTCCCTTTGCTTCCCGGCTGTTCTAAGACTGCAGACTCCCACCAGAAAGCTGCCGGCCAGGATCGGAAGGAAAAGAAAAAATCTGGACAGAGCGCCGTAAAGGTTTCCTTCGAAAGTTCTGTCAGGCTCTGCCCCAGTCATCTGATAAAGAAATTCTTCTGCCTGTGAAACCGGTTCTAAATCCGAATCATAAGAAAGCCGAAAATTTTCCAGCTCCTGGTCTTCCTCTGCCCACACAGCCAGCAGGTTTTCCTCTCCCTTCAGGATTCCACGAACCAGATAGCTCTCCCCTTCAACCTGGATTTCATTTCCTATTCCCTTATCTGTTCCAAACAGCTCCTGGCTCAGTCTCCGGGAGATCACACAGCCCTGATAGTCTTCTTTCCAGGGGAAATTTCCCTGGATAAGCTGACGGGAAAAAAGTGTTTTCATTTCTCCTCTTACTTCCAGGAAGCTCCCATGTCGGACAAGGTCTGCGTTTCCTGTAAAGCTCTCCTTATCTGTCTCCTTCCAGGCTGCCACAGAAGGCAGTCCCTCCTCTTCTCTTTCCTGTATAAAAAGTTCCATCTCTTTTCCTGTAAGGACCGGGCTGTCGTAATAAAGGGTAAATTCCTGATTTCCCCGGCGGTTCTCCAAAAATCCTGTCAGAGCCAGGCCCCAGCAGGCCAGAGCCAGAAATCCCCAGAGGATAAAAGCGCCATATCTGTTTTTATTCATCTCTCAGCCTCACCTTATCTCCTTCTGTGATGTCTTTGGTACTGCCGGAAATGATCAGGTCGTCTTTTCCCAGATTTCCGGTTACTGCCGCCTGGGTGCTGTCCTTATCCTCAACTGTAATGTTTACCCGTGCCGCCCGATATTCTGTTCCCAGAACAGTTTCCCTGGATTCTGCGATCAGGCAGTAGGTACCCTGAGCATCTTCTCTCACTGCCCCAAGAGGGATCAGCATTTCATAGGAAGAACCACTCTGCTTATCAATGGAATAGGAAACCTGGGTCCCCCAGGAAGCTGCCCTTTCTTCTATATCTGCATAGAAATACCCTGCCATATCCTGGCTTTCCTCAGAAGTGCCAGAACTGCTGCCGGCTTCTGCCAGCTGGCCGTCACCGCCGGCGCCTACCTGGGTAACTTTTCCCTGGATTTTTTTCCCCTGGCCGGAGACAGATATTTCTACGGTATCCTCTGCCTCCACTTTCTCCAGATCCTGAGTCTGAAGACTTCCTTTTATCTGTAATCCTCCAGTTCCCAGAAGAAGATAGCTGCTGTCGTCTGTAATGCCTCCGGTCTGCACATTCATGCCAGTGACCACCCCTGCCTTGGAAGCCGTTACCTGTCCATTGGACTGCTGAAGCTTTTCCAGATCTGAAAGTTCCTTTTTAGCCAGATCCAGATCTACCTGTATAGACTGCTGGTTATAACTGCTCTCTGCCTGGGTTTTCTGGTCATTTGCCGCCGCTGCTGCATCTTCCTCCTGGGCAGAGGTATATGCATTCTGAGCCTGGGCCTGAGATTGGGTCTGGGCATTTAGGGAAGCCTCTGCCTCCTCCAGAGAAGCCTGAGCCTGGGAAACTGCCGCCTCATACTCTGACTGAGCCTGGGAAGCCGCCGCCTCATAGGTCTGGTCAGCCTCCTGACGGAGACTCTCTGCTTCTGCATACAGAGACTGGGCATTTTCCGTCTCCCCTTGGGCCTCCAGCTCCTGGGCCTGGGTTTCCAGCTCCTGGGCCTGATTGTATGACTCCTCCTTGGTCCGAGCCGCTGCTGCCAGTCCATTGTCATAATTACTCTGGGCCTGAGACTGGGCATTCTGACTGTCACTGAAAGCCTGATCATAATCGCTCTGGGCCTGGGCCAGACTCTGGTTAGCCAGATCCAGGTCCCTGGCCGCACTGTCTGCAGCAGCCACCCGCTCCTGGGGTTCTCCCTGGAGTCTGGCCTGTTCCAGAGATAATTCCAGCTTTTTTACCTCTGCCTGCTTCTCCTCTATAGCTTTCTGAAGATACTGGGTATCATACTGAAGCAGTACATCTCCCTGCTCCACCTGGGTTCCAATCCTGGCTGTGCTGAGGACTCTCTGTTCCTTTACAAGAGATACCAGATTCTCCTCTTTGGTCTCCACCACTGCAGTTCCGGTCAGATTCAGGTTCAGCCGCCCGGACTGATACTTCTGGGTATCTGCTATAGGAACAGTCATAGACGCTGCAGCTCTGGACAGCCCTCCTGCAGCAGCCATCAGTATGAAAAAGGCTGCGAAAGCCTTTGCCGCCATTCTTTTTTTATCTTCTAGTTTCATACACGGTTACTCCTTTAGTCCTGAAGCAATGATCCCCTGTTCCAGATAGCTCTGGCCCCAGGCAAAAAGAAACACCGAAGGAGCCATGATCAGTACCGAGGCAGCAAAGGATGTTCCCACATCGTTTAAAGTAATGCTGCTCAGATACAGGGAAACAGGAAATTTGCTTTTTGTTTTTAAAAAAGTCATAGGAGGCTCAATGGCATTCCAGTATTCCAAAAAATTCAGAATCAGAGAAGAAATGATCCCCGGAAGTCCCAGAGGCAGCCCTACATAGAAAAAAGCCTGGGATTCTCCTGCCCCGTCTACCTTTGCGGCCTCCAGAAGGGAGTCTGGTATCCCCTGAAAAAATTTAGTCATAAGGAAAACCGGAAGGGCAGAAAAAACTCCGGGAAGGATCACCGCCCAGTGTGTGTCCAGAATATTGAAAAAGGAAAGGACACTGTAACTGGACACCATAGTCACCTGAAAAGGAAGGATCATCAGGATCATATACAGATAGACCAGGATCCTCCGGCCTCTGAAGGAATACCTGCCCAGGGCCCAGGCTGCGGGGATTCCGAAAAGAAGCTGTCCGAAAAGGATGGGAAATACCTGTCTTACAGAATTCCAGAACATAACGAAAAAGTCCGGACTATCCAGCAAAAGCTGAATATAAGCTCTCAGTGTGGGATACAGAGGAAACAGCTTCCATTCCAGATTTCCCTTATTCCCATAAAGGATACTTCCATAACTGGCGGTCAGCTCTTCCTGCCCCATAAGAGAATTTACCCCCAGGAGTATCACCGGAAACAGAAACACAAGAACCGCTGCTGTGAGAAAGATCCAGATCAGTATTCTCTTTTTTCGCATATCACTGTTTCCACCTCTCTTCTGCTTTCTGGCAGAGAATCAGAAAGATTCCCAGCACAGCCGCCAGCATCACCGCTCCTGCGGTCATCTTCTGCATGTCTAACTTCGTAAACCAGTTATTAAAAAGATTCTGCAGCATGTATATGCTGTCATGGGGATAATTCCCGGCGATCATCCAGGCCTCCCGGAAAACCTTGAAAGCATTGACCAGGGACAGAGTTCCTGTAAGGAATGCGGTCTGGACCAGCAGGGGCCTGGTAATAAACCAGAAACACTGAACTTCTCCGGCTCCGTCTATCCTGGCCGCTTCATAAAGACTCTCCGGGATCCCCAGAAGGCCGGAGAGCCACAGGATCATGTCGTAGCCCAGATTTTTCCAGATATAGACTGCCACCAGCACTCCGAAAGCCCCGGAACTGTTCATATAATCCGGTCCCTGTATGTGGAAAATTTCCAGGATATGGTTCAGAATTCCTTCCCGGTCAAAGAAAAGCTGCCAGAAAAGCACCACAGAAGCCGCCGGCACTGCCATGGGAAGGAGAAAGCCGCTTTTTAAAAGATTTCCTTTTCTCCCCAGTCTTTCAAGAAGAAGGGCAACGAAAAGGGAAAGGCCCAGGAGCAGAGGAAGACAGATCAGAAGAAATTTTCCCGTGTTCCCTGCTGCCAACCTGAAGGCCTGGTTTTCTATGACTGTCCGGTAATTCTCCAGCCCTACAAATCCGGTTCCCACCGCTTTCTGAAAAGACCGCCGGAACACATCTATAAAAGGGATCAGGGTAAAGATCCCCACCCCCAGCAGACTGGGGGCCAGAAGGATCCAGGGCAGGAAATTTTTCCTGCCGCCGGGATTTCTTCTGTATCTCCTCTTGGTTCCCGGTTGGATTTTCTTTTCACGGACTTTATTCCGCCAGGTACAGTTCCATTTTATCGGACATATCCTGTGCTGCTTCCTGGGCACTGACATCGCCTCCTGCATAATTCTCCACACATTCCAGGAAGGTATTGCGCACCGTCCTGTCTATCAAAAGAGAGGTATCTGCCTGTTTTGCCATATCCACGATCTGCTGTACCTGATCCGCCGAGGGCATGCCGTAATCTCTGGAAGGGCCGCCATCGTAGCTGGTAGATATGGTCATATCAGAGGCGTCCGAAATCTGGGGAAGTTTTTCCAGGCTTTCCACCCTCACCGGAAGTCCTTCCAGATAGTCTCCCACCTGGATCTCGTCAGACAGAACCGTCTCCATAAAATCTTTGGCCAGCTCCTTTTGACTGGAAGAACTGTTGATCCCCATACGGTTCGCCGGAGTGTACATGTTATTTACATTTTCTGCAGTCATCTCCGGGTGTTTCGTAAAAATATCAAACATCATAGCCATACTGCTGATACCGTTTATATCATTCACCCCGGTAATATCTGTATCGTCATAGAGTTCGTCCATACCGATAGAGGCAAAAGCAGACATTCCTTTTCCCGAGGTAACCTGGCTGCTGAACCCTGTGTTCCAGGCTTCTTCCATGGCTTCCGAAGGATTGGCGTCCCAGATGACCTTTGCTGTTTCCAGGATCCGGACTAAAGCTTCCTGAGAGAAAACTCCATTTTCCTGGATATCCTGATAGTTAGCCGCAAAGAGGAGATAAGCCACCTGCTGAAGAGAAGCAGCTCCCAGTACCCTTCCATTTGGGTTTTCCTCCATATACTGTGTAATGCTTTCCAGGGTATCCAGCCGTTTTATGGTCTCCTGGGTTCCATAATATACCGGGAGAGAAAAGGCCGCCGGCAGTTCATAGTTTTTCCCGTCAACTGCTGTGCCTTTCACAACATTTTCCAGAATGGTTCCGTCCGACACCAGCTGCTGAACATCATCTGTCAAGTCTTCCAGGACTCCTCTTCCTATAATGTCAAGCCTAAAATCGTTGATTTTTCAGGCTTTTTCTAACTTGTTACCTCATATAAACAGAGCCAAAAGTGATGAACAGTCATAGTATCTTGTACTGAATAGCTATAG
>NZ_NFIF01000015.1:0-96444 GCF_002161645.1 Blautia sp. An46
TTTTCACACCGGGCCATGCGGCCCTGTGCGCTTATGCGGTATTAGCAGTCATTTCTAACTGTTATCCCCCTGTGTGAGGCAGGTTGCCTACGTGTTACTCACCCGTCCGCCGCTCAGTCACAAGCCTCTTCACCCGAAAGATCAGAAGCAGGTGCTTCGCTCGACTTGCATGTGTTAGGCACGCCGCCAGCGTTCATCCTGAGCCAGGATCAAACTCTCTGATAAAGTGTCTGTTCCAGGTCATGATAAACTCTCGCTTATCCAAACCTTTTACTGTTTTGGTTCGTTGAACCGTTTTTAAAAATGAATGTAAAAGAATTTTCAGTTCATGTGTTTCACTGTTCAGTTATCAAGGTTCCTGTCTTGCGACAGCCATATTAGATTATCACATCTTTTCTGGCTTGTCAAGAACTTTTTTTATTTTCTTGAAAATTTCTTTTTTCAAGATTTTTCAGTTCTTTTCGACAGCTTTAATAGATTATCACAAACCTTTTTGTTTGTCAAGAACTTTTTTCAAGTTTTTTAATCTCAAAACTGTCAGCGGAGAAAGAGGGATTTGAACCCTCGCACGGCGCGAACCGTCTACACCCTTAGCAGGGGCGCCTCTTCAGCCACTTGAGTATTTCTCCATTGCCTGAATAATGTTAAATCATTCAATTTTTTGCTCTGCATGAGCAATATGTATTATACCGCTATTTATAAAAATTTGTCAACTACTTTTTTGAAAATTTTTTCGTTTTTTTTCAGCACTCCATTTTGAAACCTTTTGCCATTCGATTTAGATTAAATACCCTCCGTATAGAAAGAGATAAACATCTCTTCTGCACGGAGGGTATACTGAATGTATCTTCTGTTAATGCGAACTTGCAAGCGCATAACTCTATCTTTCGTTTTCTCTGATGACTTTCTCTATTCTTGACTTTACCTCCTGTGCAATCTCCACTGTCTTCATATCTTTATACTCTTCATATAAAAGCGGTTCCAGAAAATGAACCTGTACTGTCAGTTTTTCAATGGACTTTGTATCAAAAGATTTATAAGAATCAATAAGAGCTACCGGTACAATGGGGCATTTTGCCTTAACTGCAGGCTTAAAGCTTCCCCCTTTAAATTCATGGACATTATTGGGATCTTTTGTTCTGGTTCCCTCTGGGAAGATCAGATAGTTTCTTCCAGCTTTTACTTCTTTTGTTACCTGAAGGATTACCTGCATAGACTGTTTTACATCTTCTCTATCTATGGCAAAAGCCTTCATGCAGGCAAAGACCTGCTTCAGAAAAGGAATATTCTGAATTTCCTTTTTCATGACCACCGAAAAAGGTGTAGGGCAGGCCTGTATGATTGCCAGAACATCAAAGAGTCCCTGATGATTTGGAAAGAACATAAAACCATTTTCTTTTGGTATATTCTCTGCTCCATGAACGTCTATCTGTATCCGGCCTCCTGTTATTGCCCTGTTATCAATAAATCTTAATAACTTGTATCTTTCTTCCTCTGTATATTTATCTACATGACTGGCATAATAGCACAATTTGAACCAATAATACGGCACTATAAGAATATTATATGCTACCATTAATAAAATTCTCTTCACTTTTCCCTGCTCACTTTCTTCTTTATTCCCGCGAGCAACGAGCCAAGCGGGCATGCTTGCATGTCCATTTGGCGACTGCCGCGAGGGTACCTTTACAGAAGACGGCTGTATCGTCATCTCCTGCTGATTCGCAAAAAGAAGTGTGCATTAAAAATTTTTTCACTTTAATGCACACTCCCCACAGAGCTTTTTCCTACTTATATCTCGTTCGCCGACTGGCTGAAACGCTTATTCAGACTTTCTTTATAAGAAGGATTTTTTTCCTGAAACTCTTCAAAATTTTTCTGATAATTTTTGTAGGTTCTGGTATCCATAAATCTTTCATATGCACCTCTGGAATATTCACTCATTTCCTCAGTCACATCTTTTGCGGGAATTACAAAATACCTTTTATCTTTCTCCTTTACAAAGTAGAAAGACATAACAGGACATTTCTGCTCTGCATCCTTCGATTTATAATTAAACCATACATAAATCAGCTGGCTGTCTCCGCTTTTTCCCAGAGAGTCCGACTTTTCAAAGTCTATGCTTACTGCCTGATAGGCTTTAAAAAGCCGCATATTATAATTTATTTCCTTTTGTATATCCTCCTGAACTTCCTCATCTTCAGATAGGCCGTAGCATTCCTTAACAGCCTGTTCATTCTGGTCCTGATAAGAACGGACCAGGGATTTAACTATAGCTTCCGGCGATTTATAATCTACTCCTCCGCCGCAGCCTTCCAAAAGAAACATAAAAATGGAGACAGTCAATATCAATATAACCCCTTTTTTTACCGCTGTCATGAATTACCTTTATTCCCCTTCTCTTTCTCTTTCGGAATCCTCTTGTTTAATCTCATCGTCCTTATCTCTTACTTTGGCAATACTAGCCACTTTAATATCATCCTTCAGATCCATCAGCTTTACGCCAGACGTAATTCTTCCAAGAATAGATATGTCCTTGCATTCCAGACGGATAATGATTCCTTCTGTTGTGATCAGCATGATCTCATTGTCACTGTTTACTGCCTTAACGCCAATAACATTTCCTGTTTTTTCCGTAATCTTATAGCATTTAACGCCTTTTCCGCCTCTGTTCTGACGTGTGAATTCTCCTACAGAAGTACGTTTTCCAAGACCTTTTTCAGATACGATCAGCAGATAATCTCCCTGGCATGTAAGCTGCATGCCGATTACTTCATCCTCTTCCAGAAGATTGATTCCTCTTACTCCCATGGAAACTCTTCCGGTTACCCGTACATCTGTTTCATTAAAACGGATACACTGTCCGAATTTTGTTACCAGGATAATATCTTTCTTATTATCTGTAAACTTAACTTCAATAAGTTCATCATCTTCTCTCAGCGCAATGGCCGCCAGCCCTGTTTTTCTCACGTTTGCATAATCTTCAATAGGCGTCTTCTTAACCAGGCCGTTTTTGGTAGCCATAAAGAGGAAACTGCCCTTTTTAAACTCATTGATCGGTATCACTGCCGTGATCTTTTCCTCCGGCTGAAGCTGGAGCAGATTGATGATCGCCGTTCCTCTGGCTGTTCTGCTGGCCTCCGGAATCTCATAAGCTTTTATCCGGTACACCCTTCCTGTACTGGTAAAGAACATGAGATAATGATGAGTCGTCGTCATCAGCAGTTCTTCAATGTAGTCATCTTCTATAGTGGACATTCCCTTGATACCTTTGCCGCCTCTGTTCTGGCTGCGGAAATTATCAACAGTCATTCTCTTTATGTAGCCTAATTTTGTCATGGCTATCACTGTATTTTCTTTTGGTATCAGATCTTCCATAGAGATATCGTACTCATCATATCCGATAGAAGTCCTTCTGTCATCTCCGTATTTATCTGCAATAGCAAGAATTTCTTCCCGGATTACTCTAAGGAGCAGATTTCTGTCTGACAGGATAGCCTTCAGCTCTCTGATCTTCACTTCCAGATCATTAAATTCATTCTGAAGACGTTCTCTCTCCATTCCGGTAAGCTGATACAGCCTCATATTTACAATTTCCTGAGCCTGTACATCTGTAAAATCAAAGGTTTCCATTAAGGTATCCTTTGCTTCCTGTCTTGTCTTGGAATTTCGGATAATCTGGATTACCTGATCGATCACATCCAGGGCTTTCAGCAAACCAGATACTATATGTGCTCTGGCCTCTGCCTTGTTCAGATCATACTGTGTCCTTCTGGTAACCACATCTTCCTGATGATTCAGATAATGCTCCAGCATTTCCAGAAGACTCATAACCTTCGGAGTATTGCCTACCAGAGCCAGCATGATCACACCAAAGGTATCCTGAAGCTGAGTATGTTTATAAAGCTGGTTCAAAATCACATTGGCATTTGCATCTCTTCTCAGTTCAATACAGATACGCATACCTTCTCTGTTGGAATGATCGTTGATTGCCGTAATACCGTCAACTTTCTTATCCCTTACCAGCTCTGCGATTTTCTCAATAAGCCTTGCTTTATTGACCATATAAGGAAGTTCTGTAACGATAATCTGGGTTTTTCCATTTGGCATAGTCTCAATATCAGTCACTGCCCGTACACGGATTTTTCCTCTTCCCGTTCTGTAGGCCTCTTCGATTCCTCTGGTTCCCAGAATTGTAGCCCCTGTGGGGAAATCCGGTCCTTTTACGATAGAGAGAATCTCCTCTATGGTTGTTTCTCTGTTTTCTTCTATCTGATTGTCAATAATCTTTACTACTGCATTAATAATCTCTCTCAGATTATGGGGTGGTATATTGGTTGCCATACCTACGGCAATACCAGAGGTTCCGTTTGCCAGAAGGTTAGGATACCTGGAAGGCAGCACAGTAGGCTCTTTCTCCGTACCATCAAAGTTCGGCGTAAAATCTATAGTATTCTTATTGATATCCGCCAGCATTTCCATGGAAATCTTGCTCAGTCTTGCCTCTGTATAACGCATGGCGGCAGCTCCGTCACCGTCTACGGAGCCGAAATTTCCATGTCCGTCTACCAGAGGATATCTGGTAGACCAGTCCTGAGCCATATTTACCAATGCGCCATAAATAGAACTGTCTCCATGGGGATGATATTTACCCATGGTATCACCTACAATACGGGCGCATTTTCTGTGAGGCTTGTCAGGACCGTTATTTAATTCGATCATGGAATACAGGATTCTTCTCTGTACCGGTTTCAGACCGTCTCTGACATCAGGAAGTGCCCTGGATGCGATAACGCTCATGGCATACTCTATATAGGATTCCTCCATTTTTTTCTGCAGGTCAACTTCCTGGACTTTATCAAAAATATTATCTTCCATCTAGTTTCTCCTTTTTGCCTCTGCTTAAATATCCAGATTCTTCACATACTTGGCATTTTCTTCGATAAATTCTCTTCTGGGCTCTACCTTGTCCCCCATTAATGTTGTAAAGGTCAGGTCCAGTTCCGAAGTGGAGTCTTCGTCCATTACAACTCTCATGAGAATTCTTCTCTCTGGGTCCATGGTCGTTTCCCAAAGCTGGTCTGCATCCATTTCACCCAGACCTTTATACCGCTGGATACTACAGCCTTCCAGGCCGATTTCCTTAAGGATTTCCGCCTGCTCCTGCTCTGTATAAGCATAGTAAATTTTTCTGTTTTTCTCCAGTTTAAATAAAGGCGGCTTCGCCAGGTACACATATCCCTGTTTGATCAGTTCCGGCATAAATCTGTATAGGAATGTAAGCAGTAGGGTAGCAATATGAGCTCCATCTACATCGGCATCGGTCATTATGATGATCTTGTGGTACCTCAGCTTACTGATGTCGAAATCCTCATGTATTCCTGTTCCGAAAGCTGTGATCATGGCTTTGATCTCTGCATTGGCATAAATCTTGTCCAGTCTTGCCTTCTCAACATTCAATATCTTTCCTCTCAGAGGAAGAATTGCCTGAGTAGCTCTGCTTCTTGCTGTCTTTGCAGATCCTCCCGCAGAGTCTCCCTCTACAATATAGATTTCACACTTACTTGGATCCTTGTCCACGCAGTCTGCCAGCTTGCCCGGCAGGGACATACCGTCCAGCGCAGACTTCCTTCTAGTCAGCTCTCTGGCCTTTCTGGCAGCATCTCTGGCCCTCTGAGAAAGAATGGATTTCTCCACGATAATCTTTGCTACTGCAGGATTCTGCTCCAGGTAAATCTCCAGCTGGCTGCTGACAACATTGTCTACAGCGCCTCTGGCCTCGCTGTTTCCCAGTTTCTGCTTTGTCTGTCCTTCAAACTGCGGATCTTCGATTTTTACGCTGATAATTGCAGTCAGCCCTTCTCTGATATCCTCTCCTGACAGATTCTGTTCATTTTCCTTCAACAATTTATTCTTTCTGGCATAGTCATTAAATGTCTTTGTCAGGGCATTTCTGAATCCCATAATATGAGTTCCGCCCTCGGGAGTAGTTATATTATTAACAAAACCATAGGTGTTTTCTGTATAAGCATCATTATGCTGCATGGCAACTTCCACCATGACTCCGTCTTTCGTACCTTCGAAATAAAGGATATCTTCGTATAACGGCGTGGTGCTCTTGTTCAGATATTGAACAAACTCCCGGATACCGCCTTCGTAGTGGAAAGTAACTTCTTTCGGTTCCTCTTCTCTCTTATCCCGGGCAATGATTTTAAGACCTTTGGTAAGAAAGGCAATCTCACGAAAACGATGTTTTAAAGTATTGAAATCAAAAACCGTCTCTTCAAAGATTTCCGGGTCCGGATGGAAAGAAACCGTAGTTCCTGTTCTGTCCGGTTCACAGTCTCCCACCACTTTCAGACTGTACATGGCTTTTCCTCTCTCATACCGCTGCTGGTAGATCTTACCTTCATGATAAATCTTTACTTCCAGCCAGGTAGAAAGAGCATTTACTACAGAAGCTCCCACGCCGTGAAGGCCGCCGGATACCTTGTATCCCCCGCCTCCGAACTTTCCTCCTGCATGAAGGATCGTAAATACTACCTCTACGGCAGGAATTCCGGCTTTGTGGTTGATTCCCACAGGGATACCTCTTCCGTTATCTATAACTGTAATTGAATTATCTTCATTAATGGATACGTCGATAGTATCACAAAAACCTGCCAGAGCTTCATCCACCGCATTATCTACAATCTCATATACCAGATGGTGAAGACCTCTGGAGGATGTACTTCCAATATACATACCAGGCCTTTTTCTTACTGCTTCCAGGCCTTCCAGAATCTGTATCTGGTCGGCACCGTACTCTGTATTCATTTCTGTACTCATGTAATTCCTCCTGTTAACCGGGACAGTACACTTTCCCGTCAACTACCTTGAATATTTTATTGATATGAAATCTTTTGTCGATAAAATCATCCAGCCCTGTACATGTGATCATGGTCTGTACCTGGCTGATACTGTTTAAGAGATAATTCTGCCGGTTGGAATCCAGCTCAGATAAAACATCATCCAGCAGAAGCACCGGCATATCTTTTATTCTCTTTTTCACCATATATATTTCTGAAAGCTTCAAAGACAAAGCAGCAGTCCGCTGCTGTCCCTGAGAACCGTATTTTCTGATATCCATTCCATTTATTTTCACACAGAGATCATCTCTGTGTGGACCTGAGGAAGTCATTTTAAATCTGCAGTCCCTCTCTCTGTTCTGTGAAAGCACAGAAAGAAAATGCTCTTCCGAAGTACTTGGCTCGTAAAGCAGCTGAATCTCTTCCTTTCCTCCGGTAATATTGCTGTGTATCTCTCCTATGATCCCGTTCATCTCATCAATGAAATCTCTCCGGCTCCGGATGATTGCTGTGCCATAATGGGCAAGCTGCTCATCCCAAACTTCCAGAGTACTTATAAGAGAAGGCTGAAAAGAAAGATCCTTCAGCAGCTTATTCCTCTGATTCAGAATATGATTATAGTTTGACAGATCCGAAAGATAAAGTTTATTTAGTTGACATAATTCCAAGTCAATAAATCGTCTTCTCTCTCCCGGTCCATTTTTTATAATATTTAAATCTTCCGGAGAAAAAAAAACAAGATTCAGGATACCGAATAACTCTCCTGCCTTTCGTATGGGGATCCCGTCTATAGCAATTCCCTTAGGCTTATTTTTTTTAAGATGCATGTCTATTTTCCTGGAAATGCCCTCTTTTTTTACAAACATCCGGATATGTGCTTCCTCAGCGTTAAATTGGATCATTTCCCTGTCCTTACTGCCTCTGTGAGATTTTGTAGTCCCACAGAGATAGACAGCTTCCAGAATATTTGTCTTACCCTGAGCATTATCCCCATAGAAAATATTAGTTCCTCTGTCAAAAGTAAGGGAAAGGGTCTCGTAATTTCTGTAATTTTTCAGCTCTATGGATTCAATATACATAGGTCACCCGATTTCTTCCAGGATCATTTCTCGATCCGGATTTCCTCTCCGTTATAGGAAACCACATCTCCGTCGTACAGTTTCCGTCCTCTTCTGGTCTCAGTTTCCTGATTGACCTTTACTTCTCCATCCTGAATCACATACTTAGCCTCAACACCATCTTCCACCAGATTTGCGGCTTTCAGAGCCTGGCCAAGTTTTATAAATTCATCTTTTAATTTGATAATTTCCATTTTTTCCCCTTTTAGTCCTTTCCTAAAGAACTGTTTTTAACATGATCTCGAAACCCGCAATTATCTGCCTGCAGCATTAAAATTTACAGGAAGGATCAGATAAATATACTGCTGGGCATCGTCTCTTATAAAGCATGGAGCCTTAGGATTCATAAGATAAATACTGATTTCCTCATCATCAATAACCTTCAGCGCATCGATCAGGAATTTCGGGTTAAATCCGATCATAATATCCTTGCCTTCTTTTTCAATATCAATATCTTCTTTCATAGAACCAATCTGAGAATCAATGCTCAGCTCCATCTGTCCGTCTTCGATATTGATGATGATCGGTTTCTTATCTCCCTCTTTTACCAGAAGTGTTGCTCTGTCAATACAATCCAGGAATTCTTTTTTATTAATCTTTACCTTTGTCTCATAATCGCTGGAAAGCATCTGATCAATTTTAAAATATTCTCCCTCAATGAGACGGGATACCACGGTGGTATTATCAAACTCAAAAAGAATATGATTTGAAGAAAGATAAATGTCTACCATATCTTCCATTTCACCAGATAAGATTTTGCTGATTTCACTTAAAGTTTTTCCAGGAACAACGACTTTACGGTCTTCGCACTCTTCTTTTAAAGGAACACGGCGGATAGAGATCCTGTGTCCATCCAGAGAAATGACACGAAGCCGGTTTTCTTCAATCTGGAAAAGTTCGCCTGTCATCAGCTTGTTGTTTTCATTTAATGCAATGGAAAAAATAGTCTGTCGGATAATTTCTTTCAAAGTAAACTGTGAAATCCGTATACAGTCATTCTTTTCTATTAAAGGAAGATATGCAAAATCTTCGCCAGATTTTCCAGGTATGTTAAATTTCGCTTTTTCACAGGTAATTGTAGTATTTAATCTTTCATCTGTCTCTATAGTAACATCACTGTCAGGAAGTTTCCGAACGATTTCGGAAAAAATCTTTGCATCAAGAGCAATAATGCCTTTTTCAAGAACCATACCCTGAACCCGGGTTTCGATTCCCAGTTCCATATCATTAGAGGTGAATTTAATGTCATTGGTTGATGCATCTATAAGAATACATTCAAGAATAGGCATTGTTGTTTTAGCCGGAACGGCTTTCATAACGATATTTACACTTTTTTGAAGTTCAGCTTTGGAACAGAATAATTTCATAATGTGAATAACTTCCTTTCTGTGGTGGAGTGTATAATATATAAATAAAATGATTAAGTAATCCGCAGTAGCCGCCGTAGGGGCTGTGAGTATGTGTATAAGTGCCGAAACCCGTGAAAAATGCGGGTTTCGCGGTATGGATAACTTTGTGGGCAGACCCCGAAGTTCCTGTGCAGACCCGGTTGATAAAGGTGTGGACAAAAATGAGGGATTTTCAGCCTGTTCAAGTTTCCACATGAAATACACATTATATGCACTTTAAGTTGTGGATAAAGTTACTGCTTGGAAGGGTTAATCTTCTTCTTCAAAATGTCGATTACTTCCCGGGTAGATTCGGAGGTCTCCAGCTCTGCTTCGATTTTATTAATACCATTCATAATCGTAGTATGATCACGGCCTCCAAGGTACTGTCCTATATTTTTAAGAGTGGTATCCGTCATATGCCTGCAAAGATACATGACAATCTGACGTGGAAATACGACTTTGGAATTTCGTTTGTTTCCTACAATATCTCCAGGTGTCAGGTCAAAATGTTCTGCCACAATGTCTGTTATCAGTTCTGGAGTGATCACCCTTTTTTCATTTGGTGAGATAATATCTTTTAATACCTTTTCTGCAAGAGCCAGGTTTATCTCACTTTTTTCCAGGTTAGCGTAAGCCATGATCTTATTTAAAGAACCTTCAAGTTCACGGATGTTGGATTTTACGTTTCTGGCAATGTATTCAATGACCTCATTATCTATAGAATATCCGTCCAGCTCTTCTTTTTTACGGAGAATCGCCATTCGGGTCTCATAGTCCGGAGAGGAAATATCCACGATCAGTCCCCATTCGAAACGAGAACGGAGACGGTCTTCCAGGATTTCCATATCTTTAGGCGGTTTATCAGAGGAGATAACAATCTGTTTTTTGGCGCCATGAAGAGCATTAAAAGTATGGAAAAATTCCTCCTGGGTAGATTCTTTGCCGATAATGAACTGGATATCGTCAATTAAAAGTACATCGATGTCCCGGTATTTTTCCCGGAATTTGGACATTGTAGAGTTGTTACCGTTACGGATGGAATCAATCAGTTCATTGGTAAAAGTTTCGCTGGTAACATAGAGCACCTTGGCATTGGGATTTTTTTGCAGCACAAAATGAGCGATGGAATGCATCAGATGAGTTTTACCAAGTCCTACTCCTCCATAGATAAAAAGGGGATTATAGGCTTCTCCCGGAGATTCCGCTACAGCAAGAGAGGCCGCATGGGCCATTTTATTATTGCTTCCAACTACAAAAGTATCAAAGGTATAGCGGGGATTGAGCCCTGCTTTTACGATATTGCCGTTTAATGTGGAATCGCTGATGGGAGCCGGCTCCGGAATTTCTTCCTTAATATCCTCTGGAAGAACCAGAGAAATCTCATAATCTTCCCCGGTAGTCTCTATAATAGCCACTTGAAGAGGCAGAAGATACTTCTTATTAATATAATTCAGCGCCATACTACCATTTGTAACAACAATAGTGACAACATTACCTTCCACTTTATATACTTCCAAAGGCTCCAGCCAGGCAGAAAAAGAAACGGGTGACACATCGTGCTCCGTCTTTACCATATTTAGAATCTCCGGCCATTTTTCCTGTATAATGTGCATTTTCATTCTCCTAACAAGTATTTTATGCCTTTTTCACACAAAAAAATATACCCTCACTCTATAAAGGGTATGATTGAATGATTATATCACCCAATCATCGGCTCATCGGCAAAAAAAGTATTATTATCTATATATTATAATAAAAAACGGTATTAATCAATGAAAAATTCAAGAATCCAGAGGATTCCCAATGAAAAATCAATGTGGAAAAGTGGATATAAAAAGAAGTATACATTTATATAGGAAAGAATTATTTAAAAAAAAGAATCCCCAAAGAGGGAAATGTGTATAAGTGGGTATGTGTATAAGGAAGTGTGGATAGTGGTGATAAAGAAAATCTGTAAACCTGTGGAAAAAAGAAATGTGAGTAATGTGTATAATGTCGAAAACAGAATCCACACGTAAAAAACCGTTGAAAAATAAGGGTTTTTGAAAAAATATAGAGAACAAATGTGAATATATAGAGTGACTTATCCACATCTTATCCACAAATTGTGGATAAATTTACGTAAACCGGAAAATGTGAAGAAGTATGTGTATGGGAAAAGGGGATAATAAACTGTATCAAAAAGTTACCCACATTATTCTGTGGATAAGTGTGGATAACTTTTGGTAACTATTCAGTCATAAACGAAGATTTAGCTGCGGCAGCAGTGAAAAAGCAGCATTAGCTGCGAAACTGAGCTGTATGGCTGAATAGTGACAAATTTTTAAAGAACTTTAGCAAGAAATACTTGACGAAATAAGGGTTTGTGAATATAATTGAAATGATGTTTTCTACCATGCATAACTAGGAGAGACGTTCAACACTTCGGAAGAACGTCCATTAATATAAGGGAGGTGCCTTGATTATGAAAATGACATTTCAGCCTAAGAAAAGACAGAGATCCAAAGTTCATGGATTCAGAGCTAGAATGAGCAGTAAAGGCGGTAGAAAAGTTTTAGCTGCCAGAAGAGCAAAAGGAAGAAAAAGATTATCAGCTTAAGACCGCAGATATGTGGTCTTTTCTTCTCTTTGCATACCCTCAGAGTATAAGGTCAGAGTATGAAATATTCGGAATCATTGAAAAAAAATTGGGATTTTCAACTGGTTTATAAAAATGGAACATCTTTTGCAAATCGATATTTAGTTATGTATGTGCTGAAAAACCAGTTGAATCGCAACAGATTGGGAATATCCGTCAGCAAGAAAGTGGGAAACAGTGTTATAAGGCATCATCTGGCACGACTGATAAGAGAAAGTTATCGTCTTAATGAAGAAAAATTTGTATGCGGATATGATATAGTAGTAATCGTAAGGATGAATGGAAAGGATCAGGGATTCCATTCTATAGAGAGCGCCCTGCTTCATCTGGGAAAGCTCCACAAAATTTTGAGAAGTGAAGAGAATGAAAACAATATTAATCAAAATGATTAAATTCTATCAGAAATATTTGTCCCCGCTTAAGAGCACATGTTGTCCGTATATACCCACATGTTCTCAGTATGGTTTGGAAGCGATAGAAAAATATGGCGCCCTGAAAGGAAGTCTTCTGGCTGCATGGAGAATTTTGAGATGCAATCCTTTTTCAAAGGGCGGGTATGATCCGGTGCCGTAGGACAAGGGTGACAAGATTATAAGGAGGATACTGTTTTGGGTATATTACTGACGAAAAGTACTATGCCGATTGTAAACTGGGTGGCGGAAGTACTCGGTTGGCTTATGAACGGCATTTACAGCATCGGAGTTCATAATTTAGGTCTGTGTATTATTATATTTACAGTTATTATCTATGCTTTAATGACTCCCCTGCAGATCAAACAGCAGAAATTTTCAAAAATGAATATGGTCATGCAGCCGGAGATTCAGAAAATCCAGAAAAAATATAAGAATAAAAAAGATCAGACCTCACAGATGAAAATGCAGGAAGAAACCATGGCCGTATATGAAAAATACGGGGTTTCACCTACAGGCAGCTGTCTTCAGCTGTTGATTCAGATGCCAATCTTCTTTGCATTGTATCAGGTTATTATAAAGATTCCGGGATATATCGGAGGAATCAAGGAAGTATTTAGTGACGCTGTAGCTCATATTACAGATGTCAGCGGATATTCGGATATTATCAGTCAGTTTATTACGGATAACGGCATTCGTACCTATAGCTGGGTACAGGGACAAGAAGGAAATGCCAATCAGGTTATTGACTTTTTATACAGTTTATCACCATCTCAGTGGGACAAACTGGCCAGTATAGAGCAATTTCAGGGATTCGCTGATGTACTGGATAAGAGTGCAGAGACACTTCAGCCTATGCAGAATTTTCTGGGACTGAATATTGCAGATACACCATGGGCTTTGATCCAGGCAGGATGGTCTTCTCATCAGTACCTGATGATCCTTGCAGCTGTACTTGTGCCGGTTCTGGCGTGGGCAACACAGATGATCAACATGAAGTTGATGCCCACCGCTTCTTCAAACAGCAGTGGTAATGGAAATCAGTCACAGATGGAAGCTACAATGAAGAGTATGAACGTTTTCATGCCTCTGTTTACTGCTTTTATCTGTTTTACATTCCCCTTTGGTATCGGTATCTACTGGATCATAGGTGCTCTGGTGCGTACCGTGCAGCAGCTTGTTATTAACAGACATCTGAATCATATGGATATGGATGCTTATATCCAGAAAAACAGAGAAAAAAGAGAAAAGAAGATGGCGAAGAGAGGAGTTATCTCTCAGAATATCAGCCAGCAGGCCAGAATGAATGTGCGCAATATTGAAGAGCCTAAGAAAAAGACTATGGCGGAGAAAAGTGGTTCTGTTAAAGAGGCATCCGGATATAATTATACGGTTCCGAAGACAAAACCGGGAAGTCTGGCGTCAAAGGCAAATATGGTAGCCGCATTTGATGAGGAAAACAAGAAGAAAAAGAAGTAGAAGGTAAGGGGGAAGAGAGATGGAATTCAGAGAATTCTCTGCAAAGACCGTAGATGAGGCCATTACTAAGGCCAGTATAGAGTATGAAACTTCCAGTGAAAACCTGGAAATTCAGGTAATCTCCCAGGGGAAAGCAGGATTTTTAGGATTTGGTGCAAAGCCTGCTATTATAAGAGCGGCAAAGAAGGAAATAGAAGAAGTTCTGCCAAAGGAAACTGCTGAATCGGCAAGGAAACCTGCCCCGGCCAAAAAAGAAGAAAAGAAATCTGTGAAACCTCAGGCTGTAAAAGAAGAGAAAAAAGAGCAGAAGAGGGAAAATAAAAAAGATAACAGAAAAGAAATAAAGAAAGAAAATCCTGTGAAGACTCAGGAAAAGCCAAAGGAAACCCCGGCGCCAGAAAAACTGGCGGAAGAGAAACCTCGTGAAGAGAGAAAGGTTACTTTAAGAACGGAAGAAGAAATTGCTGAGATCAAAGAAGATGCTCAGAAATTCCTTACAGGCGTCTTCAAGGCTATGGAACTTCAGGTTGAGATCAAGATGGAATATAAGAATGAAGAAGGAAACCTGAACATAGATTTTGAGGGAGATGATATGGGGATCCTTATCGGAAAGAGAGGACAGACTCTGGATTCTCTCCAGTATCTTACCAGCCTTGTGGTTAATAAAGGAAGACAGGGATATATCCGTGTAAAGCTGGATACAGAGGATTATAGAAATCGAAGAAAAGAAACTCTGGAAAACCTGGCCAGGAGTATTGCGTATAAAGTAAGAAAGACCAGAAGACCAGTATCACTGGAGCCCATGAATCCTTATGAGAGAAGGATCATCCACTCAGCTCTTCAGGGAAACCGTTTTGTGGAAACCTACAGCGAGGGTAACGAGCCCTATCGTCATGTGGTGGTAAAATTGAAAAACAGATAAGTAAAAATTATTATTCTAGGTGAAAGCGTGAATAAGAAAGGTTGTTCTGCGCTTTCACCTTTTTTATTCTATAGGAAAGTTCTCCGGACTGTCCTATAAATAAAAAGCCCTCCGGGAGGGATGCGCACAGGAAAGGAGAGAGAATATGGCAGATACTATAGCAGCAATTGCCACAGCTCTGTCTGCCTCAGGTATAGGAATCGTAAGGATCAGCGGACCTGAGAGCAGAGAGATAGCAGGGAAAATTTATCGTTCCAAGGGTGGCGGAAAAGATATAAGGACAGTGCCTTCTCACACTATAAATTATGGATTCATCCATGATGGGAAGGAGACGGTAGATGAAGTTCTGGTAATGGTCATGGATGGACCAAGAAGCTACACCGGAGAAGATACAGTGGAAATAGACTGCCACGGCGGTGTTCTGGCAATGAGAAAGATACTGGATACTGTGATCAAATATGGTGCCAGACCTGCCGAACCGGGAGAGTTTACAAAAAGGGCTTTTTTAAACGGCAGAATAGATCTCTCCCAGGCAGAAGCGGTGATTGATGTTATCAATGCAAAAAATGAATATGCACTGAAAAGCTCTGTAAGCCAGCTCAGAGGCAATATTCAGAAAGCCATCAGAGAGATCAGAGAAGGGATCATCTACCAGATCGCCTATATAGAGTCTGCTTTGGACGATCCGGAGCATATAAGTATTGACGGATATGGTGAAACACTGTATAAAGAAATTAAGAAGCAGGAAGAAAAGATTGACAGGCTCCTAATGAGTGTTAAAGACGGAAAACTGGTAAAAGAAGGTATAAAAACCGTAATCGTAGGAAAACCCAATGCAGGAAAGTCTTCTCTTTTAAATACTCTTTTAGGTGAGGAAAGGGCCATTGTTACAGATATAGCAGGCACTACCAGGGATACTTTAGAAGAGACAATTCTCCTCCATGGCATTTCTCTTCGGATCGTGGATACAGCAGGAATCCGGGATACAGAGGACGTTGTGGAAAAGATAGGAGTGGAAAAAGCTATTGATTCTGCAAAAGATGCGGATCTGGTACTTTTTGTTGTGGATTCCTCTATTCCTATAGATGATAATGACAGAGAGATCATGGAGCTGTTAAAGGGAAAAAAGGCCATTGTAATCCTGAATAAAGCGGATTTGGAACAGATTGTCACGGAGGAAGAACTGAAAGGAATGACTTCCCATCCTGTTGTATCTGTATCTGCAAAGGAAGAGCAGGGTATCGACGTTCTGGAGAATCAGATAAAAGAGCTGTTTTTCCAGGGAGAGCTGGCATTTAACGATGAGATCTATATTACCAATGCCCGTCACAAAGCTGCTCTTGAAGAGGCCAGAAAAAGCCTGGAAATGGTGGAGAATAGTATTGAAATGGGAATGCCGGAGGACTTTTTCTCTATAGATCTGATGAATGCCTATGAAGCTCTTGGCAGCATTATCGGTGAATCTGTAGGGGAAGATCTGGTAAATGAGATTTTTTCCAAGTTCTGCACCGGAAAATAAGAGGGTTATCCACAAAAAACATAAAAAATGTGGGTATTCTCCACAAAACAGATTTAAAATGTGGATTCAGCAGCCCCCGCTGTCTGCGGGGATCAGAGAATATAAGAACGGAGAAAGGATTCAGGGAAAATGAAGGTACTGGAAGAAAATTATGATATTGCCGTGGTGGGAGCAGGTCATGCAGGCTGCGAGGCGGCTCTGGCCTGTGCGCGGCTGGGGCTGGAGACGATCATGTTTACTGTCAGTGTGGACAGTATTGCGCTTATGCCCTGTAATCCCAATATAGGAGGAAGTTCCAAGGGACATCTGGTGAGAGAAGTAGATGCTTTGGGCGGAGAGATGGGAAAAAATATTGATAAGACCTTTATACAGTCCAAAATGCTTAATGTGTCTAAGGGACCGGCAGTCCATTCTCTCAGAGCTCAGGCAGATAAGCATGCTTATACAGAAGAAATGAGGAGGACTCTGGAAAATACAGAGCATCTTACAATACGTCAGGCAGAGGTCACAGAACTTATTGCAGAAGATGGAGTCATGAAAGGGGTTAAGACCTATTCAGGAGCCGTGTATCATACAAAGGCAGTGGTACTTTGTACAGGGACTTATTTAAAGGCCAGATGTATTTACGGAGATGTGAGCAATTATACAGGGCCTAATGGTCTTCAGGCGGCCAACCATCTTACGGATTCCCTGAAAAATCTGGGAATTGAAATGTACAGGTTTAAAACAGGAACACCTGCTCGTATTGATAAAAGAAGCATTGATTTTTCCAAGATGGAAGAGCAGTTTGGAGACGAGAGAGTGGTGCCGTTTTCCTTTTCCACAGACCCTGAGGATGTTCAGATCGATCAGATTTCCTGCTGGCTGACCTATACCAATGAAAAGACCCATGAGATTATCCGGGAAAACCTGGACCGGTCACCTCTTTACTCAGGTATGATAGAGGGTACAGGCCCCCGCTACTGTCCTTCTATTGAGGATAAAGTGGTAAAATTTGCAGATAAGAACCGGCATCAGGTATTTATTGAGCCAGAAGGACTGTATACCAATGAAATGTATATCGGAGGTATGTCAAGCTCTCTTCCTGAAGATGTACAGTATGCCATGTACCGTTCAGTGGCTGGGCTGGAAAATGCAAAAATTGTCCGGAATGCTTATGCTATAGAATATGACTGCATTAATGCAAACCAGCTTTATCCCACCCTGGAGTTCAAAAAAATTAAAGGTTTGTTTTCAGGAGGGCAGTTTAACGGAAGTTCCGGATATGAAGAAGCAGCAGCTCAGGGACTGGTAGCAGGCATTAATGCGGCTATGGAGGTACTGGGTAAGGAAATGCTCATATTGGACCGGTCAGAGTCCTATATCGGGGTGCTGATCGACGACCTGGTAACCAAGGAGAACCATGAGCCATACCGTATGATGACCAGCCGGGCAGAGTACAGGCTTCTCCTGCGCCAGGACAACGCGGACCTGAGGCTGAGAGAAAAAGGATATAAAGTAGGTCTGGTGACCAGGGAACAGTATGAATATGTGCTCTGGAAAAAAGAGAAGATACAGGAAGAAAAAGAACGGATGGAGCATGTTCACGTAGGAGCATCATCGGAAGTACAGGAGCTGCTGAAAGACCATGGCAGCACTTTGCTGAAGAATGGTATATCTCTGGCAGACCTGATCAGAAGGCCGGAACTGTCCTATGATATTGTGGCTCCTCTGGATAAAAATCGTCCGGAACTGCCTCAGGATGTAAGAGATCAGGTGAACATTAACATTAAGTATGAAGGTTATATAAAGAGACAGGAGAAGCAGGTAGAGGGATTTAAAAAGCTGGAGAAAAAAAGACTGCCACAGGACCTGGACTACAGCCAGATCAGCGGCCTGCGCATAGAGGCAAGACAGAAACTGGAACAGTTCCGGCCAGTTTCCATAGGCCAGGCTTCCAGAATTGCAGGGGTTTCTCCGGCGGATATTTCTGTACTTCTGGTGTATATGGAAACTTACAGAAGACAGTCAGGTAAAGGAGAAAAGCATGAACTATGATATGAGCATTTTAAGAGAAGGAGCCCAAGAATACGGTATTGTTCTCACAGAGAGGCAGGAAGAACAGTTTATCCGGTACTATGAACTGCTTATTCAGTGGAATAAGGTCATGAACCTGACGGGAATCACAGAATTTGATCAGGTGCTCCTGAAACACTTTGCAGACAGTCTGTCCATTGCAGGAACTGTGGATATGAAAAAAATAAATACCTGTATTGATGTGGGAACAGGAGCAGGATTTCCGGGAATTCCTCTGAAGATTGCTTTTCCCCATCTGAAGGTAACCCTACTGGATTCTCTGAATAAAAGGCTGAACTTCTTAAATGAGGTTATTGGTGAACTGGGTCTTGAAGATATTGAGACAGTCCATCTGAGAGCAGAAGAAGGGGGAAAGAAGCTTCAGTACAGGGAAAAATATGACCTTAGCGTGTCCAGAGCAGTTTCCCGTCTGGCAGTATTATGTGAATACTGCATGCCTTATGTGAAAAAGGGCGGGTATTTTGTTTCCTATAAGGCAGGACAGGCAGAGGAAGAAATAAGGGAAGGCAAAAAGGCCATATCTCTTCTGGGAGGAAAACTGGAGAAAACAGAGAGTTTTCAGCTGTGCCAGACGGATATGGACCGGACCCTTGTTGTTATAAAGAAGGTAAAGGAGACACCGAAAAAGTATCCCAGAAAACCGGGAACTCCGGCAAAGGAACCTCTGGGGCTGGAGAAGGCCTAGGAGATAAATCTTTTGAAAATTAAGAAGGAGGTATTGTATGGCAAAGTACAAATGCAATGTATGTGGGTATGTTTTTGACGAAGAGGAACAGGGAATTCCTTTTTCAGAGCTGAAGGAATGTCCGGTCTGTCATCAGCCGGCTTCAGCTTTTTCCATCTATGAGGAGATACAACAGGTAAAGAGAGAAGAAAAGAAGACAGAAAGCCTGGAATATCCCAGAGAATTTGTCAGAGAAGATGAAAGCTGCAGGTATATGAAAGAAATCCATGAAATGGCAGTTACAGGAAAAAGCATTCATGCTGCCATGGGAACTAAGCTGCCTATGCCTTCCTGGGATGAAATCCTTATATTAGGAGCACAGCTGGATCCCATGCCTTTAGATGAAGATGCTCAAGTGAACACCAGGACTATTATTGGAAAGCATGCTAAGAAACCTCTGATACTGGAAAATCCCGTATATATTTCTCACATGTCTTTTGGAGCACTGTCAAAAGAAGCAAAGATTGCTCTGGCAGAAGGCTCTGCTCTGGGAAAAAGCGCCATGTGTTCAGGAGAGGGAGGAATCCTGCCGGAGGAGATGGCAGCAGCAGATAAATACATATTTGAGTATGTGGGGAATTTATACAGTGTTACACCGGAAAATCTCCGGAATGCAGATGCAATTGAAATTAAGATCGGCCAGGGAACCAAGCCTGGAATGGGAGGACATCTTCCCGGAGAGAAAGTAACAGAGGAAATCGCAAAGATAAGGAATAAGCCTGCAGGAAAGGAAATAACAGCTCCTTCCAGGTTCCCTGGAATAAATACCAGAGAGGACCTGAAAGGCCTTGTAGCCCAGCTTAAAATGGCTTCAGGAGGCCGCCCTGTGGGAGTAAAGATTGCAGCAGGAAGGATAGAGAAAGACCTGGCTTTCTGCGTGTACGCAGAGCCTGATTTTATCACCATAGACGGAAGAGGAGGCGCTACAGGCTCTTCACCTCTGATGCTGCGGGATTCTGCCAGTGTACCGACTATATATGCCCTTTACAGAGCCAGAAAGTATCTGGACAGCATAGGCTCAGATATCAGTCTGATCATTACAGGAGGACTTCGCGTATCCTCAGACTTTGCAAAAGCCATAGCTATGGGAGCCGATGCTGTAGCAATTGCTTCTGCAGCGCTGATGGCCCTGGGATGCCAGCAGTATCGTATCTGCGGCACCGGTATGTGTCCTGTAGGCGTAGCTACCCAGGACCCGGAACTGAGAGCCAGATTAAAGAGAGAATCCGGGGCCAGAAGAGTAGGAAACTTCTTAAATACCACCTTAGAAGAATTGAAAATGTTCGCCCGCATCACCGGCCACGAAAACCTCCACGACCTGTCCGTAGAAGACCTGTGCACCACCAGCCGTGAAATAAGCGAACATACAAATATTCCCCATGCGTAATCCCCACAAAGAAGATATTCACTTCTAACTGTTGAAATACTTATATAAACAAATTATGTAAACTAAATAACCCATACATATGAAACAAAAGACTTCCCTACGAAACAAAACAGGGAACTGCTTCATAACGTACAAAAAGAATAGAGAGGGCTGCTTTATGCGAATCTGTCGAGCATGCTCTGAGACTACAGGCTCAGAGCAGCGCAGACTGAGCAAGAAAGCAGCCCTCTCTATTCTCTATTGAAAAACTATACCAGCAGTTCCCGTCCCTCTTTTTATAACAAGTCTTTTTGTTTCACAGAAAAATCACATTCTAACCTAATTTTTATCACAATTTTCCCATAAAATAGAACAGTCAAAAAAGATTAATAAGGAGGGAGTATCTTGATTGAAGTTAGGAATCTTGTAAAAAAGTACGGTGCTCATGTTGCTGTAGATCACCTGAATTTTACCGTGGAAAAGGGGAAAATTTACGGTTTTCTGGGTCCTAATGGCGCGGGAAAATCTACGACCATGAATATGATCACCGGCTATATTGCATCTACAGAAGGGGATATTCTGATTGACGGACACAATATTCTGGATGAACCGGAGGAGGCCAAGAAAAAAATAGGCTATCTTCCTGAACTGCCGCCCTTGTATCAGGATATGACAGCACAGGAATACCTGGAATTTGCAGCAGAGCTGAAAGGGATTCCAAAAGAGAAAAGACAGGGAAATATCAACGGAGTTATGTCAACTACGAAAATTCAGAATGTAAAGAACAGACTGATAAAAAACCTGTCGAAGGGATATAAACAGAGAGTGGGACTGGCTCAGGCCCTGCTGGGATATCCGGAGATCATTATCTTGGATGAACCTACTGTAGGACTGGACCCTAAGCAGATCATAGAAATCCGAGATCTGATAAAGAGTCTGGGGAAAAATCATACGGTTA
The DNA here is from genome assembly GCF_002161645.1 of Blautia sp. An46. Lineage (NCBI taxonomy): Bacteria > Bacillati > Bacillota > Clostridia > Lachnospirales > Lachnospiraceae > Blautia > Blautia sp. An46. Next base: position 21,450 of record NZ_NFIF01000015.1, read on the forward strand.
TTCTCAGCTCTCATATTTTGTCTGAAGTAAGCGCAGTGTGTGATTATGTGCTGATTATTGATAAAGGAAGACTGGTGGCCAGTGATTCACCGGAAAATCTGAGCCGTCTGATGTCAGGCGCAAATTCTTTGGAACTGACTGTGAAAGGTAAGGAAGGACAGATTAGAAAGGCCTTGGATTTAGTAGAGAATATAGAAGATATGATTTACCATAATTCTATAATACCAGGAGCTTGTGACTTTACTGTAAAAATTGCAGGAGATGTGGACATGAGGGAAAATATATTCTTTGCCCTTGCAGAAGCAAAATGTCCGATTTTGAAAATGCAGTCGTCAAATATGTCTCTTGAAGAAGTGTTCCTGAAGCTTACAGATGAGAGGAGTCAGGTGACTTTGCCAACAGAAGAAGAAATCTTTGAAGATGAGAGAGAAGAGGAGGGAGAAGAGTAATTATGCTGGCAGTATACAAAAAAGAGTTAAGAAGTTATCTTACTTCCATGATAGGATATGTTTTTATTGCATTTATCTTACTATTACTGGGAATTTATTTCACGGCCTATAATCTCCAATATGCAAGTCCTGACTTCGGTTCTACGCTGAATGCAGTGACCTTCCTTTTCCTGATCATTACTCCAGTGCTTACTATGAGAATACTTTCTGAGGAGAAAAAGAATAAGACAGACCAGCTCCTGCTTACAGCACCTGTACCGGTATGGAAAATTGTTTTTGGTAAATATCTGAGTATGATATCCATATATCTGATCCCTGTAGTGATAGCGGGCTGCTATCCTTTTATTATGGGAAGATACGGAACAGTTTCTTATACAACGACTTATACAGCAGTATTTGGATTCTATCTTCTGGGCTGTGCTCAGATTGCGGTAGGTCTTTTTCTGTCTTCTATAACAGAAAGTCAGATTATTGCAGCAGTGCTTACATTTGGAGTTCTGTTCTGCAGCTATGTAATGGACGGAATTTCCAGCTTTTTTTCCAGTACATCTATGGCTTCTTTTGCAGCCTTTCTGGTTATTTCCGTGATTATCGCACTGGTAGTATATCAGATGACAAAAGATATGATTCTGTCCTCTGTGCTGGGAATTGTATTGGTAGCAGTAAATGTAGTGCTGTATATTGTGAAATCTTCTATTTATGAGGGATTGATACAGAAACTGCTGGATCTTCTGGCAATATCAAACCAGTTTGATAACTTTGTAGGCGGCATTCTAGACTTATCAGGAATTATTTATATGCTGTCAGTTATCTGCATTTTTGTATTTCTTACAATTCAGAGTATACAAAAACGGCGTTGGAGTTAAATCTGAAATTTTAGTAAAGGAGATGCAGATATGAAAAAATCAAAAGGAAAATTCAGCTTAAAAAATTTGAAGCTTAAAGAAAAAATAAATATTAAGAATATTATTAGTAATATCAAAGAAAAAAGAACTAAAAACAAAAAGATTTTACGCCATGGTTCTTACAGCATAGGTATAACAGCTCTTGTTGTTGCTATTGCAGTGGTCTTGAATCTGGTGATACAGGAACTGCCTACCAGTATTCGAGAGTTAGATCTGAGCAGTGAAAAACTTTATACCATTGGAGATCAGACAAAAGAGGTTCTGGATAATCTTGACAAAGATGTAGAATTATATCTGATCGCCCAGGAAGGTACGGAGAGCAGTGATATCCAAAGGCTTCTGGAACGATATGAAGAAAGAAACGAGCATATTACTGTAGAGCAGAGAGACCCGGCAGTTTATCCTACTTTTACTCAGCAGTACACTTCAGATTCTGTAAATAATAATAGTATTATTGTAGTTTGCGGAGATAAGAGCAGAGTAGTAGACTATAGTGATATGTATGAGACAAGTATTAATTATCAGACCTATACTCAGGAGACAACGGCTTTTGATGGAGAGGGACAGCTTACCAGTGCTATCAATTATGTAATTTCAGAGGATATGCCTATTTTATATACTCTGGAAGGACATGACGAGATTTCTATGAGTACAAACATGACAGAGACTATTCAAAAGGCAAATATAGAAATCCAGTCTCTGAACCTGCTGACACAGGATGCTGTACCGGATGATGCCTCCTGTCTGCTCATATATTCTCCGGCTACAGATCTTTCAGAAGATGAAGCGACAAAAATCATTAACTATCTGGAGAATGGAGGAAAGGCACTTATTATATCCGACTACACTACTGAGGATATGCCGAATTTCAAATCTGTCCTGGAAAATTACGGTGTTCGTACAGTAGATGGAGTTGTTATGGAAGGAGATACAGACCACTATATTTCCCAGAATCCTTATTATCTGCTTCCGGATATTAAGAGCACGGATATTACTTCTTCTTTATCATCTGGCAGCCGATATGTGCTTATGGCCCTTGCCCAGGGAATTGAGACAATTGATAATGTAAGAGATTCTCTGAACGTGCAGAGTATTCTTTCAACTTCAGACAGTGCTTACTCTAAGACGGATTTGGAAAATATGCAGACAGTAGAAAAAGAAAGTTCTGACATCGACGGTCCCTTTGATCTGGCGGTAGCCATTACAGAAGAGGTTAGCGATGATGCTGAGACACAGATTGTATATTTTTCATCAAGCACAATTTTTGATGACACCATTAACAGCTATGTATCAGGAACAAACTATGAACTTCTGTCATCATCACTGTCCTGGCTGTGTCAGACAGAGGAAGACAGTACAAGTACCATCTCTATTGCAAGTAAGAGCCTGGATACTTCTTCACTTACAATCTCAGCAGCAGATGTAAGCTTTTGGAGTATTGTTGTAACAGCAGTTATTCCGGTATGCATTCTCGTTATCGGATTTGGTATCTGGATGAAGAGGAGAAAACAGTGATATGAAGAAAAATAAAGGCTTAATTATCGGAATCCTTATATTAGTCCTCTTGCTGGCTGCTTATTTTGTGTTGAGGAGTCTTAATCTGAACGATGAAGATGACCAGGAAGAAGAGACAACAGAAACAGTTTTTGAAATAGATGCCGAGGATATCGGCCAGCTGCAGATTGTTTCAGGAGATAATACTTTCGATTTCACCCATTCCGATGATACATGGAGCTATAGTCAGGATTCCAGCTTTCCATTGAGTGAGTCTGCTATATTGGATAAAGTATCTTATGTGACGTCTGTATCTTCAACCAGAACCATTGAAAATCCCGAGAATCTGGAAGAATATGGACTGGATGCTCCGGAAGTGACTGTAAAGGTGACAAATACAGATGGAGAAGAGAATACTTTAAAACTAGGAGCCACCAATGATGCAGTATCTGGCTGTTATATGAGTTTAAATGATGATAACAGTAAGATTTATCTGGTAGACAGCAGTTTAAAGGAGAATCTTCAGTTTGATTTAAGTGATATTGCAGATAAAGAGGAAATCCCCAGCATTACAGGAAGTACCATAACTAGTGTATCAATACAGAAGCCCGAGGGTACTGCCAGGCTTTATCAGGATAGTAGTTCAGAAACAGGCTGGACTTTTGCAGACACAGATGGAAGTACCGTTCCTGCAGACAGTTCTCTGGTATCTACTTATACCAGCAACTTTTCTACTTTGGCTTGGACTAACTATGTTACTTATGATTTAAGCAATCTGGGAACTTACGGATTGGATAATCCTACAGTGATTACAGTGGATTACCAGGTAGAGGAAGAAGCTGAAGACACAGATTCAGAGGATGAAAGCAGTGAAGATTCAGAAGATAGTGAGGAAGAATCTACAGTTACAGTAGATAAGCAAATGGTGATGCTCTTAGGAAATCAGACAGAGGACAGTACTTATTATTACGGAAAACTTCAGGAAGATTCCTGTGTGTATACCATAGCTGCCTCAACTATTCAGAATATTACAGAGGTGAATAAAGAAGACTTCCTCAGCACAAAAGTTGCAGACTATTCATTTGCAGATCTGGACAAAGTAACTTTTACCAGAAATGGTGAGACTTATACAGCTACCAAGGAAACAGTAGAGGTAGAAAGTGAAGATGAGGATGGAGAAACAACAGAAGAAACAAAATACATGATAAATGATAAGGAAATAGAAACTACAGATTTTAATAACTTCTACAATCTGATCACTGCTATGACGTGGCAGAGTCAGGATGAAAATGCACAGCCCTCTGGCGATGCAGAAATGAGCATCAATTTTTATAAAGAAGGCGGAATTAACGTAACTATAGATTTCTATTCCTATGATACAAATTTCTATCTTGTTGTAGATTCCAAAGGAAACCATATGATGGTTAATAAAATGGATGTCAGAGAACTCTTTGAAGCATTTGATAATGCTATGAGTGAATTGAATCAATAATGTTTCACGTGAAACATATGATAAAAAAGCACATCTAAATATCTGAAAAAGCGAGGCTGTCGCATTAGTCATATTTTTGACTAATGCGACAGCCTCGTTTTACTAGAAACTATAAATAAATGCTTAATAATTCTGCAAATCTGTTTCCTGCTTCCAGATGAGGAAGGTGTTTTGTTCTCTCTATAGAGCAAGTTTCAATAGATGGATTGATAGTAACATAGGCTTCTTGAATTGCTTTCCCCTTTTCCTCTCCCTGACCTGAAATAAGGATAATGCTTTGATCAATTTCTCTTAAAGCATGATTGATGCTGTTGTTTGTGTAGCATCCGATAATACTGGAGAGCAGGAACTTTGAATTACTAAATCCCTTATGAGCTGCTTCATAATATGTATCAATCATTTCTGCCGATACATCAAAGGGGTTATAAAGATACTCTTCTGTGAAAAGCAGCTGTACATTGCTCTGGCAGGTTATCATATTATATACGAGTGTTCCAAATACAGGAAGTTCAAGAAGAAACTTATATAATTTACTTCTTTTTCCTGGAATCTTATTTAAAGTAGATAGTTCAGGCGGATTTACCAAAAAGATTTTTCCGAAAAGGGAAGATTCATTATGGCATGCAAGTATAGTAAAGGAACTGGAATATCCGCTGGCTACTATATCTGTCTTTTCATGAATTACATTTTTGATAAAGTCAGAAATAAGCTGAACATATAAATAATTTGTATAAGTTATTCTTGGCTTTTCAGAGCGTCCGCACCCAAGAAGGTCCAGAACATATACTGTATGGTCCTTTGACAGTTTGTCTATGAGGTTTTTCCATTCATATGCGGAACTATATACTGTCAAGTCATGAATTAGCAGTATAGGGGAACCGCTACCCTTTTTCTTATAATAAATTTTTCCAAATCTCCAATTATAATAATTGTCAGCAGAAGATTTTAGTAAATCTTTAAGAGTTGCAGAGGCAAAAACTATGCGGTTAATAAGATATATAATTCCCGTAGCTACGGTAAATAAAATACCAAGAGTGACCAATCGATGTTTATTCTTTTTCATTCTAATGTCGATACCTCCTACTAATATTTCATGTATTATATTATAAAACATAGAGAACAATTATACAAGAAAAAAAGCCTGGAAGATTTTCGGACAGCAGTGGTGTTGCTGAAGATAAATGTTTCACGTGAAACATTACATAGTCTTAGCAAGGTGACTGTTCATTTCAGGAGCAAAAAACATGAACAAGAAAAGAATAAAAACAAGTGAAAAATTCATTAAAATATAAAAAATGTTTCACGTGAAACACTTGGTATAGAAATAGAAAAAGAAAGGTGATATAATGAATTTTAGAAATTTAAAGATAAATTTTAATCTACAATAAGGGGAAATATAAGTGGGAAGAATTATTGCAATTGCTAATCAAAAGGGTGGAGTAGGAAAATCTACCACAGCTATTAATCTTTCTGCATGTTTGGCAGAACAGAACCAGAAAGTCCTGCTGATAGACATTGATCCTCAGGGAAATGCCACCAGCGGTGTGGGAATTGATAAAAATGACACAGAAAATACACTATATGAACTGTTAGTAGGCGAGAGGGAGCTGAAAGATTGTATTATTGAAAATGTATATGATAACCTTTCTTTAATACCGTCTAATGTTAATCTTGCCGGGGCAGAAATAGAATTGGTGGGAATTGAGGGCAGAGAATTCCTTTTAAAGAATCAAATCGATACTATCAGAGATAGTTATGATTTTATTATAATGGATTGTCCGCCTTCTCTGAATATTCTGACGATTAATGCTATGACTACAGCGGACTCTGTATTAGTGCCAATACAGTGCGAATATTATGCTTTGGAAGGATTGACGCAGCTTATACATACCATTGAATTGGTAAAAGAGAGGCTGAATCCAGATCTTATTATAGAAGGTGTTGTATTTACAATGTATGATGCCAGAACAAATCTTTCTCTTCAGGTTGTGGAAAATGTAAAAGCCAATCTGAATCAGTCCATTTATAAAACAATTATTCCGAGAAATGTAAGACTGGCAGAGGCGCCAAGTTATGGTATGCCTATTAATTTATATGATACACGATCTGTAGGTGCAGAAAGCTACCGCCTTCTGGCAGAAGAAGTTTTACACAGGGAGGATGAAGAATGACCGCAAAAAAAGGTGGCTTAGGCAGAGGTCTGGGAAGAGGTCTTGACGCAATGATCAGTGACACTTCAAAACCCAGACAAGCCGAGAAAACACCAGAAAAAACTTTAACAGTGAAAGAACCGGAAGGGGAGGCTAAAGGAAAAGTTTTTACGGTGAAGATTGCCCAGGTAGAGCCCAGCCGCAAACAGCCAAGAAAGCAGTTTGACGAGGATGCTCTGCTGGAACTGGCAGAGTCTATCAAACAATTTGGTGTACTTCAGCCGTTGCTGGTGCAGAAAAAAGACGATTACTATGAGATAATTGCAGGTGAGAGAAGATGGCGGGCATCTAAGCTGGCCGGAATAAAGGATATACCTGTAATTGTAAAAGAGTTTTCCGAGCAGGAAGCTGTGGAGATTTCTCTTATTGAAAATATTCAAAGAGAAAATTTAAATCCTATCGAAGAGGCAGCAGCTTATAAACGGCTCATGGAAGAGTTTCATTTGAAACAAGATACTATCGCGGAACGTGTGTCCAAAAGCAGGACAGCAGTAACAAACTCTATGAGGCTGCTGAAGCTGGATGAAAGAGTACAGCAGATGCTCATAGATGAAATGCTTACTACAGGACATGCCAGAGCACTTTTGTCTATAGAAGATAAGAATATGCAGCATGCTGCAGCGATTAAAGTCTTTGATGAAAAGCTCAGTGTAAGAGAAACAGAGAAACTGGTCAAGGAAATCCTTAATCCTCGAAAAGAAGAGAAAGAAAAGAAAGCAGACCGGGCCCAGGATCTTGTATACGAACAGCTGGAGGAAAAAATAAAGGGAATTATAGGCTCAAAGGTAGCTATTCGTCGTAAAAGCAAGGATAAGGGGAAAATTGAGATTGCGTATTATTCTCAAGATGAACTGGAACGAATTGTGGAACTGTTAGAGACTATCAGATAGAATAAGGGGTAAGAAACGTATGAGTAATTTTTTAGATGCACTGCAGAATTATTCAGGAATCCTGCTTCTTTCCCTTCTGATCCTGGTGATCATACTTCTGATCTGTACGTTTAATCTTTCTTTAGGATTAAGCAGGCTGAATAAGAAATATAAGATTTTTATGAAGGGTAAAGATGGACAATCCCTGGAAAAACTGTTTAAAAGAAAATTTGATATGATTGAGAAGCTGGCAAGCAACAGTGAGATAAACAGAGAAGATATCCAGAAGCTGGAGAAACTTTACAATAGTTCGCTTCATAAATATGGTATTGTAAAATACGATGCTTTTGAAGATATGGGTGGAAAGCTCAGTTTTGTTCTTGCTCTGCTGGACAAAGAGAATACAGGATTTCTGCTGAATGCTATACATAGCAGAGAAAATTGTTTTCTGTATATTAAAGAAATCGTAAATGGGGAATCCTATATAATGTTAAGTGAGGAAGAAGTGGAAGCCCTGAAGAGAGCTGTGAATTTTGGAATCGAGGAAAGTGAATTTGATATTTGATTTCCAAATCACAGAAAGTATAAAATTTGGTGAATGTTATGTAAACCATAATAAAGAAGTTATGTAAATTAATAAGGAGAAGAGAAAATGTTAGATATCCGTTTTGTCAGAGAAAATCCAGAAGTGGTAAAGGAGAATATTAAAAATAAATTTCAGGACAGCAAACTGCCTCTGGTAGATGAAGTTATAGAGCTGGATAAGAGAAACAGAGAGATCAAGCAGGAAGTAGAAGGTCTGAGAGCAGAGAGAAATAAGATTTCCAAGATGATTGGCGGACTGATGAAGGAAGGCAAGAGAGAAGAGGCAGAAGAGGCCAAGAAACAGGTTACTGCCAATGCTCAGAGAGTAGAGAGTCTTTCTGCTGAAGAAAAAGAAGTGGAAGAAAAAATCAAAAAAATTATGATGACTATTCCAAATATCATTGATCCATCGGTTCCTATTGGAAAGGATGACAGTGAAAATGTAGAGGTTCAGAGATATGGTGAGCCTGTAGTTCCTGATTTTGAAATTCCCTATCATTCAGAAATTATGGAAAGCTTTGATGGTCTGGATCTTGACAGCGCCAGAAAAGTTGCCGGAAATGGATTCTATTATTTAATGGGAGACATTGCAAGACTTCATTCTGCAGTAATCTCTTACGCAAGGGATTTTATGATTAACAGAGGTTTTACTTACTGTGTTCCGCCCTTTATGATCCGCAGCAACGTAGTCACAGGCGTTATGAGCTTTGCAGAGATGGACGCTATGATGTATAAGATTGAAGGGGAAGATTTATATCTGATCGGAACCAGCGAACACTCTATGATCGGAAAATTTATTGATACCATTATTCCGGAAGAAGAACTGCCAAAAACTCTTACCAGCTACTCTCCATGCTTCCGTAAGGAAAAAGGCGCTCATGGAATCGAGGAAAGAGGCGTGTACCGTATTCATCAGTTTGAAAAACAGGAGATGATCGTAGTATGTAAGCCGGAAGAGAGTCCTATGTGGTTTGATAAACTGTGGCAGAATACAGTAGATCTTTTCCGTTCTATGGATATTCCTGTAAGAACTCTGGAGTGCTGTTCCGGAGACCTGGCAGATCTGAAAGTGAAATCTGTAGATGTAGAAGCCTGGTCTCCAAGACAGAAAAAATATTTTGAAGTGGGAAGCTGCTCAAACCTGGGAGATGCTCAGGCCAGAAGACTTCAGATCCGCGTTAACGGGAAAGATGGAAAATATCTTGCCCACACATTAAATAATACCGTTGTAGCACCTCCCAGAATGCTTATTGCCTTTTTGGAGAACAACCTTCAGGCAGATGGTTCTGTAAAGATTCCAGAGGCTCTCAGACCTTATATGGGAGGAGCAGAAGTAATTAAGCCCAAGAAATAAGTGGAGGTTACTCATTGCACAGTTATTTGAAAGCAATCGGGTTTTCCGATATAACGGAAAAGAAAGAACTGGATACCATTTTGCAGGATGTTATCCAGAACTATGATGAAAAGACCGTTGTGGAGGACAGAAGCAATCATCTATTTACCGAACTGTCCAAAATGTACGGCTGTGACTTCGGCATTACCGTCTGCGGAGAATATGATGAGGATGATCAGTTCCAGATGGAATATTATTTTCCATATTTCCGGGGAACAGGCATTACCATGGAAGAGGAAGTGGTAATTGAAAAGCATGCTGGGAAGGAATCCTATGCTGGAGCCTGTGACGATATGCGTATCGGTGTGACAATTATCTTTTATCTGCAAAATGCAGGGGAATATCTTACCCAAAGGTGCAAAGGTCACTATGCGGGAGGAGTCCATAGCCTGACTCTTTCCGGCCTTGCCAAGAAAGGCACGATTCTTCTGCCTGTGCTGAAGCAGGAGGCAGAGGCGGCAGAAGCAGAGGAAAAGACCATGAACAGAGGAAGACTTATGGCAGCCGCCAAAAACGGGGACGAAGAAGCTATGGAAAGTCTTACTATAGAGGATATGGATACATATTCCATGATCTCCCAGAGGGTGGAGAATGAAGATGTGTACAGTATTGTGGACAGTTATTTTATGCCTTATGGAATGGAATGTGATCTGTATAATATCATGGGAGAGATCCTGGAATGCACAAAGATCCAGAATATTCTTACAGGAGATACGGTCTACGAGATGCGGATTTGTTGTAACGATATTGAACTGGACGTATGCGTCAACGAAAATGATCTCCTGGGAGAACCGGCCAGAGGCCGAAGATTTAAAGGAGTTGTGTGGCTTCAAGGCTATGTAGATTTTCAATACTAGTGCACTGTATCACTCACATTTTGCATAATGACTTGTCTGAAAGTGAATGATACAATACACTAAACTTTAGGCTATAATTTTAGATAAGAGAAAGAATAGAATTAATTTTCGACAGCTGTCGTATTTTACAAAATGTCTGTATGGGCATCAGTGAGATACGGCAGTTTTTTACTTAAATTTTACAAAGTGAGTACAATTAACTTTACATGAAGATGATAGGATTACCGTAATTTATTACAATTTTTAGCAAATTGCCCCGGTTTTAATAAGAGAGATACGTAATCTATATACAGGAGGAAAATGTAATATGAGGGAAGGGCGGGATATCATCCGACAGGTAGAAGCTGCCAGGGACGATATGCAGGCGGCAGATGTATTTATTCGTACATATATGCCATTTATAAAAGCAGAAACCGCAAAATTTCTCCGGCGGCCCCCAGTGGAAGGCCATGATGATGAATTGAGCATAGCTATGATAGCCTTTCACGAGGCTATCTGCGGATATTCATCCGCAAGAGGAGCGTTTTTTAAGTATGCTGCCATGTTGATTAAAAGCAGGTTGATAGACTATCATCGAAAGGAGCAGAGGCACAGCAAGGTAATTTCTCTGGAAACCCCTGCTGGTGATGATGAAGAAAAAGCTTTAGGAGATACTTTATCTGATGGGAAAGACCACAGCGAGGAAATGACAGTCAGAGAAGCTACAAGAAAGGAAATTGAAGAACTGACAGAGCAGATGAAAGAATTCGGAGTTTCCCTGACTGATGTATCAGATAACTGCCCAAAGCAGGAGAGGACGCTGAACGCCTGCAGAAAAGCCTTGAACTATGCCAGGGAAAATCCGGAAATCTTTGAAGAACTGCTGAGGACAAAGCGTCTGCCGGCCGCAAGGCTTTGTCAGGGAAGCGGCGCTGAAAGAAAAACGATGGAGCGTCACAGAAAATATATGGTAGCGCTGCTGCTGATCTATACAAACGGATATGAGATTATCAGAGGTCATTTAAAACAGGTTATGAAAGGAGTGACAGGAAGATGAGCTATATTGTTATGGAATGCCACTCCAGCTATGCCATATTACTGGATGAAGAAGGAAGATTTCTGAAGGCTGCAAACCTTCACTATGAAGTGGGACAGACGGTATACGACCCTGTTTTGATGAGGGATAAACCGGAAAAAAGATTTAGACCTGTAAGATGGGTTACCGGAGGCGCAGCGGCCATAGCAGCCTGTTTCCTTCTGGTCTTTGGAATGAACTATTACCAGGGACATATGGTATCCTACTCTTCTATCTACCTTACAATTAATCCGGAAGTTCAGATGAACCTCAACCGGCAGGGGGAGGTGTTGGAGCTCATAGGGACAAATGAGGATGGAAAGATTCTTCTGGAAGGATATGAGGGAAAAGGAAAAGATAAGGTAACTGTTACTGATGAACTTATTGACAGGGCTATTGAGATGGGGTTTCTTTCAGAAGGAGGGCAGGTATCATTTTCCATTGATGCCCCGGAGGAAGCTGTTCTTTCAGAATACAGCAAAGAACTGGAATCGGAAGTAAAGAGGCACCTAAAGAATAGACTTTCCATTACTATCGAGATTATTGATCGTCAGACAGGAGATACGGAGACTTCTACGACAGAAAATCCTGGACAAAGCGAGAATAGATCCAGCCAAGCGACCCAGGAAACACAGAGCGGAGAAAATTCCAGCGGAGTGTCTCAGGAAACAGGCCGGGAAAGCGGTCAGGAACAGCAGTCTTCTGCAGTACAGCAGGAAACGCAGGCTCCCCAGCAGCAGCCTCAGCCTCAGCAGGTTCAGCCTTCAGAACCGGCAGTTTATGAGGATACAGATTATGGATCGGATAATGATGGTATAACAGATTATAACCAGACAGCTCCTCAGTCTCAGATGCCTCAGACATCAGAGGAGGAAGAAACAGACTATGAAGACGATGACGACGAAGAAGAGGATGATTAAAAAATAAAAAAATTTTCAGGATACCCCGTTTTTTAAAAAGTGCTTCCGTATTCTATGAATACAAGGAAAAAAAGAGCCAGAGATAAATGGTATAAGTGAAAGGAGCATCTATTATGAAAATGAGAAAAGTTTTATTAGCGGCATTAACATCTCTTACCTTTACGGCAGCGGTTTTTACAACCGGGTGCGGTAGCCAGGGCGCTGGAACAGAGCAGAAAAAGGAAATTACAGCAGCAGAATCTTCCCAGGGAACAGCCCTTGCAGATACAGGAATCATTACCTTAAGTGTAAATCCGGAAATCAGTATTGAATATGATGAAGAAGGTAAGGTAACAGCTCTTACAGGAAAAAATCTGGATGGTGAAGGAATTGTTTCCGCATATCAGGATTATCAGGGAAAAGACTGCAGCATAGTATTAGAAGAACTGATCAACAGGATCAATGAAGCCGGATACTTCGTTGATGAAATAGATGGTCACAAGAAAAATATTGTGATCCAGATGGAGCCTGGTTCTGTTCTTCCTGATGATGATTTTTTGGAAACTATAAGCAGAAATACTCAGGAAGCAGTAGCGGGACTGGAATTAACCTCAGATATAGTAACTATAGACGATGACGATTACGATGAAAGATATGCAAAGAATGGTCAGCCATCTCCTTATATTTCCTTAGATAAGGCAAAGGAAATCGCTCTGGCTCAGGCTGATATCAGTGCAGCAGATGCAGTATTTGAAGATAAAGAATTTGACTTTGACGATGGAATTGCAATCTACGAACTGGAATTTACAGCAGGCAATAATGAATATGAGTATGACGTTCATGCAGTAACCGGAAAAATTTTAAAAGCAGTGCACCATGTAGTCGGGCAGACAGTAGAAGATACAGATTATGGCACCGGCAATGACGGTGTGACAGACTACAGCACTACGGATTACGGCCCGGACAATGATGGAATTACTGACTATGGAGACACAGATTACGGTCCGAATAATGATGGTGTGACAGATTACAGCGAAGCAGAAGATACAGACTATGGACCCAATAACGATGGTGTGACAGATTATAACACATCAGGAATAGATGACACAGACTATGGACCAAACAATGACGGTGTGACAGATTATGATGACACAGATGATGACATGGATGATGACACGGATGATGACATAGATGATGATGGAGATGACGACTAGGACCACAGTGACTACGGAAACAGCCACTATGATAATTAAACCGTTAAAGAAGGTATCCATGCGGCATGAGCTTAAGCACCAGATCAGCCCTGGAGAAGATCTGGTGCTTTCCCAGAGACTGAGGAAGCTGTTCTCCCATGATAAACATGGGGGACCTATGGGAAGCTACAGGGTCACAAGCCTTTACTTTGATACTCCTTATGACAGCGCTTACAGAGAGAAACTGGATGGAGTAGATAAAAGAGAAAAATTCAGGTTGAGATATTATGGCACAGATACATCTTTTATACGCCTGGAAAAAAAGTTTAAGAGGAAAGGCCTCTGTGGAAAGAGAAGCCTACCTCTCACACAGGATGAAGCAGACAAGATTTTAAAGGGAGACTATGGGTTTCTTTTGGAATCAGGGGATCCCCTTCTGATTGAATTATACAGTAAGATTCAGGGAAAGGGATTAAGACCTAAGACGATTGTCCGTTATGACAGGGAGGCTTTTGTCTATGCGCCGGGAAATGTAAGGATCACGCTGGACAGAAATCTGTATACGGGAATGGGCAGTCTGGAGTTTTTAAACACAGGATTTACAGGAATTAAAGCCATGGACTTTTCCAGAGTGCTGGAAGTAAAGTATGATGAATTTTTGCCGGAGCTGGTGCGGATGGCTGTACAGGTACCGGGACGTCAGGCAGGGGCCTGTTCTAAATATGCCCTTTGCAGGCGGTTTGACTGATCCGGGAGAGAGGGGAGTATTTTGTTATGACTTTTCAGGATATATTTAAATCAAATTTTCTGGAGAATATTACAGGAATCTCGGTTCTTGATATGACCATTGCCCTGGTTCTGGCATTTTTAATGGGGCTTTTTATCTTTTTTGTATATAAAAAAAGCTGCAGCAGCGTTATGTATTCAGCAAGCTTTGGCACTACATTGATTGCTCTGACTCTGATCACTACAATCCTGATCATGACGGTAGTCAGCAATGTGGTTCTGTCTCTGGGTATGGTGGGGGCCCTTTCTATTGTCCGTTTCCGTACAGCTATAAAAGAACCTCTGGATATAGCGTTTCTGTTTTGGAGCATTGCGCTGGGAATTATACTGGCTGCTGGCCTGATTCCTCTGGCTGTTTTAGGGAGTATTTTTATAGGCGTAGTGATCCTGGGCTTTTCAAACAGGAAGACAGTGGACAGTCCCTATATTCTGGTGGTCCACTGTGACAGCCGGGAGACAGAGGAGAAAGTCAGGGTTATCGTAGCTTCTCAGGTCCGAAGGATGAATCTAAAAAGTAAAAGTGTGGAAGCCGGAGATATAGAACTGAACTATGAAGTTCGGCTGAGGGAAGACAGCAATCAGTTTGTGAATGAGCTGGCAGCTATGGAAGGCGTTACCCACTGCGTTCTTGTTTCCTATAATGGAGATTATATGGGGTAAGATATGGTAAAATATAAGTATATAGATGCTGTCTGCATTCTTGCAGCTCTTGGAGCTGTCCTTCTTACTCTGATCTTTATGAATGGGGATGCTTTTGGAATACCGAAGGCAAGCGAAAATCCCGGATATATTTCCCGGCTTTTTGATGAAAGTAGGGTACATAGCCTGGATATACAGATAGAAGACTGGGAAGGGTTCCTGGAAAATGCAGAGGAGGAAAAATATGTTTCCTGCACAGCAGTAATAGACGGAGAGGAATTTCATCAGGTGGGACTTAGGGCCAAGGGAAACAATTCCCTGAGGCTTACTGAAGAATACGGGCTGTCTAGATATAGTCTGAAACTGGAATTCGACCATTTCAATTCGGGCGGAAATTACTATGGTCTAGATAAGCTGTCTTTGGACGCATCTTTTCAGGACAACAGTTATATGAAGGCCTGGATAGCCTATGATATGATGGAATTTATGGAGGTTCCGGCACCTTTGCGCAGCTATGTTTGGGTGACAGTAAACGGAGAAGGCTGGGGATTGTTTTTAGCTATAGAGGAGCCAGAGGAAGCATTTGCCAGGAGAAATTTCGGCAATGACTACGGAAGACTGTATAAGCCGGATTATAAGCGGCTGGATGCAGAGAATGCCGATGTGGCTCTTAAGTATATTGATGATGACCCGGAGAGCTATCCGAATATATTTGACAATGCCAAGGTGGATATCACCCAGGGGGATAAAAAGAGGGTAATAGAGGCTCTGAAGATACTTTCCGAAGGAGAGGAACTGGAGAAAGCAGTGAATATAGAGGAAGTGCTCAGGTACTTTACCGTACAGGTTTTTGTAATGAACTGGGACAGCTACCTGGGATATACAGGGCATAATTACTATTTGTATGAAGAAGAAGGAATCCTGTCCATCCTTCCCTGGGATTATAATCTGGCTTTTGGAACCTACGCCCTGGGAAAGACAGAACCTATTAAGGATCCAACAGTGCTGATTAATTATCCAATTTATACTCCGGCAGAAGGATCCGTGATGATGAATCGCCCTTTATACCATAACTTGATGAAAATAGATGAGTATTTTCAAAGATACCGGGAATTCTTTGAGCAATTTATTTCCCAATATTTTGAATCAGGAAAGTTTCAGCTTTTTCTCAGACAGACTCAGAAAATGATAAACCCTTATGTAGAGAAAGACCCTACAGCATTCTGTTCATATGAGGATTATAAACTGGCTGTGGATACTCTGGAACAGGTATGTGTGCTGAGAGCAGAAAGTATCCAGATGCAGCTGGAGGGTGAAATGCCGGCTACCATAAAAGGGCAGCAGGAAGCACCCGAAGCCAGATTAGACGCCGCACATATCAGACTGGAGGATTTGGGAGACTTTCAGGATCTGGAGACCGCTGAAGAGGATTACATGAGGACATGGAACTGAAAATTTAAAAAAGCTTGTCGAAGGCCAGTCTACCGCTTCCGCGAAGGGTGATTATCCCGCAGTTTTTAAAACCGTTCTTTTTCAGGATGTGCTGCATTCTTTTATTCGGAAAGTCCGTGTCAATGCGTATATAGGAAACACCCTTTTTAAGACAGAACTTTTCTATGAGAGAAAAGGTGATGTCAGCAAGACCGATTCCACGAAATGCTTTATCAAAAGCCATGCGGTGGATTACTCCATAAGGCAGATCACTGTGCCATTTTCCCTCTATATTTTCATAGGCCGGTTCTCCGGAAAAATCAATACACATATAGCCGGCGATCCGATTTTCTGCTTTTACAACATAGGCAATTCCTTTCTCGATGTCTTCTTCAATGGTAGACCTGTTGGGGTAATCGTCAGTCCACTGGATAAAACCCTGCTCTCTTTGAAAGGCTTTTCCCTGAAGGATAATATCGAGGCATATATCAAGATTCTGAGGAACTGCTGCTGTAAGAATATATTTTCCTTCCATAAATCAAACTCCTTTGTCTGTTTCTGATAGGATAATACTAAAAAATATGAAATCAAATAAAATATATATCTTCAGAAAAAAGCCTGCAGATTCTTGACGCTTTTTGAAAATAAGGGTAAAATAATAGAAAATGCCTGAGCTGTCAGTAGTTCTGTCAGCAAAGCGTTCATAGAGCGGAATACTGACCGGAAGAGAATCTGATGGAAAGAGAAAATAGCTGTAAACAAAATCTGTAATAGTTTAAAACAAGAGGGACCCTTTCGGGTCCTTTTTCTGTGCTATAGACCCAGAAAGGGGCCATGATGCCTGTATAACAGGCGCCTGCCGGTTAAGTTTATCCGGGGATGAAAAGGGAAGGAGGAGATATATGGATAAAGAGAATTCCAGGATTGCCGTAATCGGAATTATTATTGAAAACCGGGAAATGGCAGGAAGGGTAAATGAGCTGCTCCATCAATACAGTGAATTTATCATTGGACGAATGGGAATCCCATACGAGAAAAAACAGGTGAATATTATCAGTGTAGTCCTGGATGCCCCGTCAGATGTGATCAGTGCTCTGGCTGGAAAAATGGGAAGACTTCCAGGGGTCAGTTCCAAAGCAATCTATTCCAGAGAGAGCTCTTCAGAGAAGACCAGAGGAAAAGAAAAAGGGACGGAAGGGGACTCACAGGATGGAAAATAAAATCAGTGAAGAGGAATTTCAGGTCTGCTTCCAGGAGCTTTCCAGCGGCAGGCATCTGAACAGGAATCAATGGAGAACTTTGCTGGAAGGCCGAAATAGTGAGCGGGCAGAGCTTTTAGCCCAAAAGGCCTCAGAGCTGCGAGACCGGATTTACGGAAAGAAAATCTTTATCCGGGGTCTCATTGAATTTACGAATTATTGTAAAAATGACTGTTACTACTGTGGAATCCGAAAGAGCAATAAAAATGCGTCCCGTTATCGGCTAACTGAAGATCAGATTCTGAACTGCTGCAGAGCCGGATATGAACTGGGCTTTCGCACCTTTGTCCTTCAGGGCGGAGAAGACCCTTATTTTAATGATGAGAGAATAGTCAGGATAGTAGGAAAAATCCGAAAGGAATTTCCAGACTGTGCTATAACCTTATCTATTGGAGAAAAGGAGAGAGCAAGCTACCAGCTCTTTAAGAAGGCAGGGGCAGACAGATATCTGCTCCGGCATGAGACCGCCAATGAAGCTCATTACAGAAAACTTCATCCAAAAGAACTTTCCCTTGCCCACAGAATTCAGTGCCTGGAAGACCTGAAAAGCCTGGGGTACCAAACTGGAGCAGGGATTATGGTGGGATCTCCGGGACAGACCACAGAAACTCTCATGGATGACCTGGAATTTCTGGAGAAACTCCAGCCGGAAATGGTGGGGATCGGCCCTTTTATTCCTCATCACGATACACCCTTTCGGGAGAAGAAACAGGGAGAACTGGAGCTGACTTTATATCTTTTGAGTCTGGTACGGCTCCTTCTTCCAAATGTGCTCCTGCCGGCTACTACAGCCCTGGGAACCATTGATCCCAGAGGGAGAGAAAGGGGAGTCCTGGCAGGGGCAAATGTAGTAATGCCAAACCTATCCCCGGAAAATGTCAGGGAAAAATACCTGCTGTATGACAACAAGATCCATACAGGGAAGGAAGCGGCAGAATGTCTGGATGCCTTGAGGGCATCTATGGGGGAAATCGGATATGAAGTCGTAGTGGACCGGGGAGATTATATTTCAAAAACAGAGGAGGTATAGGATTATGTATGATCCAAAATCAAAATGTGCAGATGATTTTATTAACCATGAGGAGATTATGGAAACCCTTGTCTATGCAGAGGAAAATAAACATAACAGGGAGCTGATCGACCAGATTCTGGAAAAAGCAAAACTGAGAAAAGGGCTAAGCCACAGAGAAGCAGCGGTGCTTCTGGATTGTGACCTGGAAGATAAAAACCAGGAAATATATGCCCTGGCAGAGCAGATCAAGAAGGATTTCTATGGAAACCGCATCGTGCTTTTTGCTCCTTTATATCTGTCCAATTACTGTGTAAACGGCTGCGTATACTGTCCATATCATGCCAAGAATAAGCATATTCCCAGAAAGAAACTGACCCAGGAGGAAATCCGTCAGGAGGTTATCGCTCTTCAGGATATGGGGCATAAGAGACTGGCGCTGGAAACAGGAGAAGATCCGGTGAACTGTCCTATTGAATATGTGCTGGAGAGCATTAAGACTATCTACAGTATCAAACATAAAAACGGCGCTATCCGCAGGGTAAACGTAAATATTGCCGCTACTACTGTGGAAAACTACAGAAAGCTGAAAGAAGCAGGAATCGGAACTTACATTCTGTTTCAGGAGACCTACCATAAGGAAAGTTATCTGAAACTCCATCCCACAGGACCAAAACATGACTATAATTATCATACAGAGGCTATGGACCGTGCCATGGAAGGCGGAATTGACGATGTGGGCTGCGGTGTTCTCTTTGGTCTTGAAATGTACCGCTATGAGTTTGCCGGCCTGCTGATGCATGCAGAGCATCTGGAGGCGGTATATGGAGTAGGACCCCATACTATCAGCGTGCCCAGAGTCAGAAAAGCAGATGATATTGACCCGGATGCTTTTGACAATGGTATTGACGATGACACTTTTGCGAAAATCGTGGCCTGTATCCGAATTGCAGTGCCTTATACAGGTATGATCATCTCTACCAGAGAGAATCAGAAATGCAGGGAAAGAGTCCTTCATCTGGGAATTTCACAGATTTCCGGCGGTTCCAGGACCAGCGTAGGAGGCTATGCAGAACCAGAGCCAGAGGAAGAATCTTCAGAACAGTTTGAGGTTAGCGACAACCGTACCCTGGATGAAGTGGTGAACTGGCTGATGGGAATGGGATATGTGCCCAGCTTCTGCACAGCCTGCTACCGGGAGGGAAGGACAGGAGACAGGTTCATGTCTCTGTGCAAATCCGGACAGATCCAGAACTGCTGCCTGCCTAACGCCCTTATGACCTTAAAGGAATATCTTATGGATTATGCTTCCCCTGATACAGTAGAAAAAGGCCTGAAACTGATCCAGGAGCAGATAAAAGAAATCCCAAGGGAACGTACCAGAGAGATTGTACAGGAACGGCTTATTGAAATTGAGAAAGGAAACAGAGATTTCCGGTTCTGACACAGACAGGAGGCTTTACATGGGAATGAATCAGACGCCTGCCTCTGAGCGGGTACATATTGGATTTTTTGGGAAGAGAAACGCAGGAAAATCCAGTGTTATGAATAAGGTAACAGGACAGGAGCTGGCAGTAGTATCAGATGTAAAGGGAACGACAACAGACCCGGTTTACAAAGCTATGGAACTGCTTCCCCTGGGACCTGTAGTAATGATGGATACTCCGGGAATCGACGACGAGGGAGAATTAGGCGGTCTTCGGGTAAAGAAAAGTTATCAGGTGTTGAACAAGACAGACGCAGCAGTTCTGGTCATTGATGGAAAGGCTGGTATGAGCGGGGAGGATCAGGCTCTGCTGGAAAGGATCCGCAAGAAAAATATTCCAAGCATCCTGGTACTGAATAAGAGGGACCTGCTTACAGAGGAAGAGGTCTGTCAGACCCTTTCCGGTCTGCCGGAAGGGTACCAGGAGGGAAAAGACTACCTCTGGGTCAGCGCTCAGGAGGGAACGGGCGTCCAGGAATTAAAGGAGCGGCTGGCAGTTCTGGCCAGTACAGAGGAAAACCAGAAGAAAATTGTGGGAGATCTGCTGTCTCCCGGAGATTTTGTGGTGCTGGTAGTGCCCATTGATAAAGCTGCACCAAAAGGAAGGCTGATCCTTCCACAGCAGCAGACTATCCGGGATATTCTGGACGCAGATGCTGTATCTGTGGTCGTAAAAGAAGACCGGTTAAAGGAGACTCTGGAGAGTTTAGGAAAGAAGCCAAGGCTGGTAATCACCGACAGCCAGGTATTTGGAAGAGTTTCCAAAGATACTCCGAAAGAACTCCTTCTGACTTCTTTTTCCATTCTCTTTGCCAGATATAAAGGGAATCTGGAAACTGTAGTAGAAGGGGCAAGGACTCTGGAAAAGCTGAAAGACGGGGATAAGGTGCTGATCAGCGAAGGCTGTACCCATCACCGGCAGTGCGGAGATATCGGTACTGAGAAACTTCCGGCCTGGATAAGAAAATATACGGAAAAAAATCTGGAATTTTCTTTTACATCAGGAACAGAATTTCCCGATGAGCTGGGAGAGTACAGTCTCATTGTCCACTGCGGCGGATGCATGCTCAATGAGCGGGAAATGAAGTACCGGCTGAGCTGTGCAGAGGACCAGGGCGTACCTATGACTAATTATGGGATTATTATCGCCTATATGAATGGGATATTGGAGAGGAGCCTGGAACCTTTCTCATAGAGAAAGGTCCAGGACAGATTCTCTTTCTATCAGATCTACATCCAGGATGATATTTTCGGCAGGAGATTTTGCATCTTCGATTTTTTTCATGAGCATTTGACAGGCAAGCTGGGCTTTCTGACAGATATCCTGTCGGATAGTAGTCAGGGGAGGGATTGCACGGCGGCTCATGGAGTTATCATCAAAACCTATGACGGAAAAATCTTCAGGAATCCGGTATCCCAGACGGTAAGCTGTCCCATAGATTTCAAAGGCGCAGTTATCTGCTGTGGTAAAAATGCCAGTTACGGGATGAGGAGCTTTTTTCAGCATTTTCAGGATATCCTCTATATTCTGACCGGTCAGATTGATAATATGTTCTGACGGAAGCTGGATGCCGGCTTCCCGCAGATAGCTGCAGAATCCCTGGAGCCGGTGCATGATAACGCCGTTTCCAATGGCTTCAGGTCCGATAAAGGCCAGATTTCTGTGGCCTTTAGACAGCAGGTATCTGGCAGCCAGCTCTCCTCCGTGGAAATCATCAATACCGACATTGGTAATCCTTCTTACGGTACTGTAGCTGTCTGTAAAGACCAGAGGGATATGATTATCCTCCTGAATCTGGCGGATATTATCATCGAAAGAACCAATGAATACCGCTCCGGCTACCTTCCAGGATTTTAGGCAATAATTTACCTCAGAATAATCCTTGATATAGTGGAGCATGAGATCATAGCCATTTTTTTGGATTTCTCTGGCCAGCTCTCCAAAGAAGGCGCTGTTGTAAGGGTCTACCAGAGGATTTGGGTCACCATCATAGTCAATGAGCATGGCAGCAATGAGTTTTGAAGAATGTGAAGCCAGGGCTTTGGCAGAGGAATTGGGAATATATCCCATTTCCTCTGCTATTTTTTTTATCTTTTCTGCCGTTTTCTGAGAAATATCTTTTGACTTTCCATTTAAGGCCCGGGACACGGTCATACTGCTGACCCCGGCCTTTTCTGCAATATCTTTTAGTGTTACCATAAATCTTCACTCCGAATACTGTTATCGTTAACGTTATTATAAAGGAAAAAAATTGATTTTGCAAGAAAACTGAAAAAATATTGACAGAAATAAAGGGAGGATATATAATTCAATCAAACGTTAGCGGTAACGGAAAACGGATAAAGAAATTATATTCGGAGGTATGAAATGAAAAAGCTAATTGCACTGTTTCTGGCAGGGGTAATGATCTTTTCCCTTGGGGCCTGTCAGGGAGAAGAGAGCCAGGGGGAAACCCGGCAGGGGACTGTGGATACCCAGGCAGACAAAGGATTGGAGGTTATGGGGGACAATGTAAAATATGACTCCAATCATCTGGTCAATGACGGTGAGCCCATATCTATTGACTGGTGGGTTTGGGCTTCAGAGGACATGTTCCGGGGGATTGCGGATATGTATGAAGAAATCCATCCAAATGTTACTATTAACATTATCAACAATCCATGGGACGGATTCTTCACAAAGCTGCCTCTTTCTCTTCAAAAGGGAGAGGAAGGCCCCACTTTATTTAATGTACATAACAGCTACGAGAACCTGATTCTCAACTATATGGCGCCTTTTGATATTGATACAGAAGAGCTGATCGCGGATTATCCTTCTGCGGCTTCCCATGTAAAAGACGGCAATATCTATTACGCGGATTACGGACTCTCTACCGGAATGGTGTACTACAACAAGGAAATCTGGGAAGAAGAGGGGCTAACAGAGGAGGATATTCCCACTACCTGGGATGAATTTATAGAGGTGGCCCAGAAACTCACTAAGTTTGATGAAAATGGAAAAATGATCCGGGCCGGATTTAACTATAATCAATATTTTAACGCGATTGCTTTAGGGCTGAATTACCAGTTTGGAGCAAACCTTTTCAGCGCAGATGGCACAGAAGCGCAGGTAGACGGCGACGGTATGAAAGAAGCAGTGACTCTGCTTATTGACCTGTATGAAAAATATCATGTGGGAGATAAGGACTTTGGCACCAACTGTGAACAGAGCTTCTATCAGGGACAGAGCGCTATGACTTTTGTATGGGGCCACTTTGTAAATAACCTTAAGATTAATTATCCGGATCTGGAATACGGAAACTTTGAAATCCCTATACCTTCTGAAGATACGCCTTATGCTTATTACCGTTATAACGGTGAGGCTACGCCGGCCATCAATAAGAACGCTTCTGAGGAGCAGATGGAAGTGGCTCAGGATTTTATGAGATTCTATTTTGCTAATGATGAGGTTCAGGTAACCATGTGCAGAGAAGGAGGATTGATTCCTGCAAAATCTGCTCTTATGGAGGACCCGGAATTGAAGGATACGCCTATTGTAAAGACCGTAGGTCCTCATATTGACCGATATATATGGCCGGGGGCCATGCCTTCCACACTGGAGACAAATATGAAGATTGCAGGAGAAGATATTCTCTATAACGGAAAAAGTATGGACAAGGCTCTGAAAAACGCCAACGATATCATTAACGTAGACCTGGCCAATGCAGATTTTACAGCCAGTGAGAATCTATACGAATATTACCAAGAATAGGAGGGGGAAGAGATGTTCTGGAAAAGAAGGCCTCTGCAGAGTAAAAGTGAAGTATGGATGAGAAACCTGGTTATGGGATTTCTTATCCTGTATATGACAATATTTTTGGTGATTCCTGTCATCATGGTAGTGGCAGGAAGCTTCCATCAGTGGAATCCGTTGAATCAGACCTATAACTGGCTGGGAGTGGATAACTATATAAGAATGTTTTCCTATCCGACTTTCTGGCAGTCCATGATCAATACCGTAGTGTTCTGCGTAGTCGTTGTTTTTTTCCGTGTGGTTCTGGGACTGGCTATTGCCTATGCTCTGAATTCTAAGATGACAAAGCATAAAACCTTTTTCCGGACGGTGTTTTATATGCCTACAGTAACCCCTCTGGTAGCTGTGGCATATGTGTGGATGATCATGTACAACCCTCAGTTTGGACTGATTGACAAAATCTTTGGGCTGGATATAAACTGGTTATATGACAGTAAGTTTGCCCTGCCTTCTCTGATGATCATGACCATCTGGAAGGATTTCGGATATGCGGTCATCCTGTTCTTGTCAGGACTGCTGTCTCTGCCGGCGGACTGCTACGAATCAGCCAGTATTGACGGCGCCAATGCATGGCAGACTTTCCGCTATATTACCCTGCCTCTGCTAAAACCTACCATGCTTTTCGTAGTGGTAACTTCTATCATTTCCTACCTTCAGGCATATGTTCCTGTACTGGTTATGACAAAGGGCGGACCTGGAACCTCTACCTATTTAAGTTCTTACCTGGTATATGACCAGGCCTTTAAACAGTATAATTTCGGATATGCTTCTGCAATATCCCTGTTTATTTTGGTACTGACGGCAATATTTACTGCGATCTCTTTTAAGGTCACAGGTGAGAAGAATTAGGAGGGGCCGGATATGAAACATAAAGTATTAAAAACCATATTATTTATCGTGCTTTGCCTGGCAGGCGTAGTCACAGTGCTTCCTTTTATCTGGATGGTATTTTCATCCTTTAAGACCAACGGCGAGATTGAAGCCCTGGACCAGACCATCCTTCCCAAGGAGCCTAGTTTTGATAACTATTTGAATCTTCAGGAGAACTTTAATTTCCTGGGATACTTTACTAACAGTATTATGATTGCAGTAATCGTTACAGTACTTGTAGTATATACAAGCTGCATCTGTGGTTATGTCCTTGGAAAATACCAGTTTAAAGGGAAAAACCTAATTTTCGGGTTTGTGATGATGACGATGATGATTCCCTGGTCTGTAACCATTATCCCCAGATACACCATGTTTATGAAAGCAGGACTTCAGGATTCTTATCTGTCCCTGATCCTGCCGGTAATGGTCAGCGGTTTCGGCATCTTTATGATGAAGCAAAACATGGAAACGATTCCTGATGAGCTTATCGAAGCAGCCAGGATGGATGGATCCAACGAGTTTCAGACTTTCCATAAATTGATTCTGCCCTTGTGTAAGAATGGAATTTCGGCTATTGCCATTTTCCAGTTCTTGTGGGTATGGGAAGATTACCTGTGGCCCTACCTGATGATTGACAGTGAAAACAAACAGCTTCTGGCAGTGGGGCTGACATTGTTTAACGGAAGATATTCCACAGATTACGGCGGATTGTTTGCAGCTACGACTATCTCAATCCTTCCGGTCATCATTGTTTATGTAATCTTCCAGAAACGCTTTGTGGCAGGTGTGGCTTCAGGAGCTGTAAAGGGCTGACATATATGAATGAAAACAGGAGGAGAAACAATGAATAAAAACTGGAAAATCCAGACAAATCCAAAAGCAGACCCGGAGAACATCCTTCAGGGAGAAAAATACAGGATTACTATGCTTACAGAAGGCCTTGTCAGGCTGGAATACAGTGAAGAGGGTATTTTTGAGGACCGGGCTACCCAGAGCGTGTGGAACCGGGATTTCCCTAAAGTAGACTTTACTTATAAAGAGACAGAAGAGCAGCTGGAAATCTTTACTTCTATGCTTCATCTGATCTATGACAAAAAGAAATTTTCGCCCAATGGTTTATCTATCCAGGCTGTGGGAAATTTCAGCGCCTATGGAAGTATCTGGCATTATGGACAGGACTTTCAGGACCTGAAGGGGACAGCCAGAACACTGGACGAGGCAGACGGAGAAATCCCTCTGGAAAGAGGGATTATCGGAAAAAATGGATTTTCCCTGCTGGATGACAGTAAGTCTCTCCTTCTTCGCGAGGATGGCTGGATAGAACCAAGGAGCCATCAGGAAGAGGATCTTTATTTCTGGGGCTATGGACATGAATATAAAAGGGCTCTGAAAGATTTCTATTATCTCTGCGGAAAAAGCCCTATGATTCCCAGATATGCCATGGGAAACTGGTGGAGCAGGTATTATAAATATACAGAGGAATCCTATAAAGAATTGATGAACCGATTTGAAAAGGAGAAAATTCCTTTTTCTGTGGCGGTTATTGATATGGACTGGCATCTGGTAGACATTGATCCAAAGTACGGAAGCGGGTGGACAGGATACACCTGGAATAGAGATCTGTTTCCAGACCCGGAGGAGTTCCTTCAGTGGCTCCATAACCGGAATATGAGAGTGACATTAAATGTCCACCCCGCAGACGGTGTTCGGGCTCACGAAGAGCAGTACAGGGCAGTGGCAGAAGAAATGGGAGTAGATTGGGAAAAAGAGCAGCCCATAAACTTTGACCCGGCAGATCCCAATTTCCTGGAAGCATGCTTTAAACATATTTTCCACCCTATGGAAAAACAAGGTGTGGATTTCTGGTGGCTTGACTGGCAGTCCGGAGGCCTCAGCAAGGTAGAAGGACTGGACCCTCTTTGGGTGCTGAACCATTACCATTATCTGGACAGTGGGCGAGAGGGAAAACGCCCTATGACTTTTTCCAGATACGCAGGACCGGGAAGCCACCGCTATCCCATAGGATTTTCCGGAGATACCATTGTGACCTGGGCATCTCTTGCTTTCCAGCCTTACTTTACAGCTACAGCCTCCAATATTGGATACGGCATGTGGAGCCATGACATCGGCGGCCATATGATGGGAATCAAAAATGATGAGATGGCAGGACGGTGGCTCCAGTTCGGAGTATTCTCTCCTGTTATGCGTCTTCACTCCAGCAACAGTGAGTTTAATGCCAAGGAACCCTGGAGATACCGGAAGGACATTGCAGATATGATGAAAGGTTTCCTGCAGCTGAGACACCGGATGGTACCTTATCTTTACACTATGAACTACCGGGCTTATGAGGAAGGTCTTCCTCTGGTTCTTCCTATGTACTACGACTATCCGGAAGAATGGGAAGCCTATGAAGTGCCGAATCAGTATTTCTTCGGAAACCAGCTTCTGTGTGCGCCTATTACAGCGCCTCAGATTGACCGCCTGAACGTAGGAAAAGTAAGGGCCTGGCTGCCCAAGGGAACCTGGTACGATGTGTTTACCGGAATGAAATACCGGGGTGGAAGAATGATGAACATGTATCGGGGACTGTCTTCCTTCCCTGTGCTGGCAAAAGCAGGGGCTATTATTCCTATGACAGAAGAGGTGGACAGTATCCAGAAAAATCCGGAAAAAATGTGTCTTCATGTTTATCCCGGCGCAGACGGAAGTTTTGTACTCTATGAAGACGACAGCGAAACAGAAGATTACAAAAAAGGGAAATTTGTAAAGACTCCTATGACTTTTTCCTGGGACAGCAGAGAGAATGCAGCAGAGCTGATAATCGAAAGCCCTCAGGGCAGCCAGGAGCTTCTGCCTCAGAAGAGAAACTGGAAGGTAATCTTCCATGAGGTAGTGCCCTGCCAGACAGAAGCAGCAGCAGAGCTTTCCAGAGAAAGCTTCCCGGAAACAACAGTAAGGATTTTGGCAGCAGGAGAAAGGAGACTGGGAGAAATCGCTTACGACAGAGAAAAAGCCAGTCTGAGCTGTGACCTGGGAGAATTAGATTCTGCACAGGAAATCCGGATTCTTCTGAGAAATATTAAAGAAAAAGAAAATGATATAGCGGCTTACGCCTTTGATTTCCTGAACCAAGCAGAGATTGAATTCGTCCTGAAGGACGTAATCTATCAGATGGTAAGAGATGCAGAAGATAAAACCATACTTTTATCCCAGCTTCAGGCCATGGAACTGGATTCAGAGCTGCTTGGGGTGCTGACAGAGATTATAACAGCGTAGAAAAAAATATAAAAAGAGAACAGGGGGCTGTCGCATTAGTCATATGTCAGGAATATTTATACATTTTATGCGAATTTGTCGAGCATAGCTTTGAGACTATAGGCTCAAAGCGGCACAGACTGAGCAATAAAATGTATAAATATTCTCGATTTTGATTAATGCGACAGCTCCCTGTCTGCAAAAAGGGCAGAATTTTTTGTTTTTACTGCAGTGCAGTCTGTTTTACCCGATTCAGGGCCTTAGATACTGCAGGGATGGAAATGATGATCACAGTTATAATTCCTTCTGCAACTAAATAGCTGTAGTTGTAGACAATAGGATATACACTGGTAAGCGCCTTTGGAAAATTGTCTGGCATGTAGTCCATCCAGTAGAGATAACCGCCCAGGGCGTGGAAAGCGCCTCTGGCGATGACGGCAGCTATGTAGCCTTTCAATAGACCATGTTTACTCTTTGCAAAGAATCCTGCTACGCCAAGAGCGGCAAAGGCCAGGATATAGTCGCAGCATACCTGAAACAAAGAAAGTACATAGGGTTCCTGGATAAACTGCAGGATACCGTAGGCCAGTCCTACCAGAATACCAGTCTTTGGACCATACCAGTTTGCTATAAGAACAATGAAAAGCATACTGCATAAAGTCACGCTTCCGCCCCAGGGCATATTGAACAGCTTCAGATAAGAGGTAATAAAAGCCAGCGCCATGGCCATGGCACAGAAAACAAGCTGTCTGGTTCCCATCTTTTTCTTCTCTGAAATCCTGCCTGCAAAGACAAGGGCTGCCACGAAAAGAAGAATCCCTGCGGCAATGCAGAGTACATATCCGGCGGTAGTCAGTCCTCCTTCTGCATTAACAAGAAATTGAAACATAAAAAATCCCTCCTGTTTCCAAGACTGAAAACAAAAGGGCTGTAGTAAAATAACGCATCCCTACGTTGGCATTATCCAAATCAGGTTATGGGTCGAAGCTTACAACTTCCTCTCAGCCTGTAACACAAGCTCCCCTTGTTATCAATCTTATGTAGTTTAACCGGACTTTATATTATACATATCAGGGAAAAATGTCAAGAGGGGAAATCGGACCGGAAAGGTCTTAAAAACAGACGGTCCGCTCTGCGAACCGCCTATTATTCATGACAGCAGACAGTTTATAGGTTGTGCTGCCTATTGTTTGAAAGCATTATAGTTTTATCTGTTTTTATGCCATGATGGGTTTCATAGCTTCGGAAAGCTTGTCTTTCTCTGCCTGAGCCTCTGCCAGGTCTTTGCCAAGAGTTGTATAGTATACTTTGATTTTTGGCTCTGTTCCTGAAGGACGAACGATAACCGTTTCTTTGTTCTCCAGTTTATAGATGAGAACATTGGCGGAAGGAAGTCCGGTTTCTTCCGGCTTTGTGTAGTCGGTTACGCTTGTAACCTTGTATCCTGCGATTTCAGCAGGAGGATTCTTTCTCAGGTCTTCCATGATTCCGGCCATCTTATCCATGCCGCTTAATCCTGGGAATTCAAAACTGTCAATCTTGTTAAGGTAACGTCCGTACTGAGCATAGATTTCTTCCATTCTCTGTTTCAGAGAGCTTCCGATGCTTCTGTAGTAGGCAGCCATTTCGCAGATCAGCATAGAGCCGATAACAGCGTCTTTATCACGAACATAGGGACCTGCCAGATAGCCGTAGCTCTCTTCGAAACCGAAGATGAAACGGTCAACTTCTCCAGCAGCCTCTAACTGTGCGATCTGATCGCCGATCCATTTAAAGCCGGTGAGAACACTTCTTAATTCTACTCCGTAGTGCTCAGCTACAGCATCTGCCAGAGGAGTGGATACAATAGATTTTACAGCTACAGCTTTTTCAGGCATAGTGCCCTTCTCGATACGACCTGCACAGATGTAGTCCAGAAGGAGTACGCCTACTTCATTTCCGCTTACCAGTTCATAGGAACCATCCGGGCATTTCATGGCAATGCCTACACGGTCTGCATCCGGGTCAGTGGCAAGCATCAGGTCGGCTCCGGTTTCTTTTGCCAGATTCAGTCCCTGCTCCAGAGCCTCAAAGATTTCCGGGTTCGGATAGCTGCATGTGGTGAAATAGCCGTTTGGATATTCCTGATCAGGAACAATGGTGATATCAGTGATTCCAATGTCCTTTAATACCTGAGTTACCGGTACAAGACCTGAACCATTCAGAGGGCTGTATACTAATTTCAGGCCGGCTGTTTTGCACAGACCTGGACGAACCTGTCTGGATTCGATAGCTTCATACAGGGCCTTCTTGCAGTCATCCCCTACAAAACGGATGAGACCTTCTTCAACGCCCTGAGCAAAGGACATATATTTTGCTCCGGTAAGTACGTCTGTCTTCTGGATTTCTTCATATACAATAGCGGCGGCGTCATCAGTCATCTGGCAGCCATCGGGACCGTAGGCTTTATATCCATTGTATTTTGCAGGGTTATGAGATGCTGTTACCATGACACCTGCGTTGCAGTTGTAGTAACGTGTTGCAAAGGAAAGGGCCGGTACAGGCATTAAGGCATCATAAATCCTTACCTTGATTCCATTTGCTGCCAGAACTCCAGCAGCATTCTTGGCAAACACATCACTTTTCAGACGGCTGTCGTAGCTGATAGCAACAGTCTGTGTGCCGCCCTGAGTTTTTACCCAGTTGGCAAGGCCCTGAGTAGCCTGGCGGACTACATAAATATTCATGCGGTTTGTTCCTGCTCCCAATACACCGCGAAGTCCGGCTGTACCGAATTTCAGGGCTACTGCAAAACGCTCTTTAATTTCATCATCGTTTCCTTCGATCCGGGATAATTCCGGGTTTAAATCCGCATCCTCCAGATCTGCGTTTAACCAACGCTTATACTCTTCCTGATACATTTTTACCACTCCTACCATATTCTTTATAGTTTTTTTGTGAAATCATCACAATACATATTACTAATATACCATGTTTAAAGGCGAACGGCAATCATTCCCTGAAGGTTTTTACAGCGTTTTTACAGCTTATAAAGAAAAAAATAAAAGATGAAGACGGCAATCAGAGGATGATCGAGGAGAAAGTTGTCGTTTACTGGAGCAGGAAGTTTCAGGCAAGGGCAGGACGAGAAAACAGGCGAGATCCTGGAGTCTGCCAAGATCCGCGCTTTTATCGATTTTGATGAGGCTGCAGGGTATAGGAAAAATCGTTATACGGGTCATCCAAAAACGACTGAAGGATTCCGGAATCATCAGGCAGAATCAGGATACCTGTTGGAGCAGTGGCCTGAGTGCCAGTCGGATCCAGGCCGCTCTTAACAAGTGGAAAGTAGATGTTTCTATTGCTTAGATTCTGACATAACCGGTAGCCGGTCCCGAACCTACTTTGGCGATGTAACCACTCTTTACCAACTCCGTCAGAGTACGTTCTACCGTCGTTTTGCTGATGTCAGGGCAGGCATCAAGGATTTCCTTTTTCGTGATTTTTCCAACCTTTTGGTCAATTATAGCTCGGATTCGCTCCGGCTTGGAAAGTGTGCGGTTTTTCAAATGCTCCACACGGCTTTCAAATTCATTGTATGCTTTCAGTGTAATGCCAAGATAATATTTTACAAAAGGTTCGTAGCTGTTCTCATTTTCATGCCAGCCAGCTGAGCCAGCCTGCAACGCTTCATAATAAGTATCTTTGGTTTTTTCAATCAGCATTTCCATACTGATGTACTTCCCGACAATATATCCGGCTTTATAGAACAGCAGAAGAGTCAGTAGGCGGCTCATGCGTCCATTCCCGTCATTAAAGGGATGGATACAGAGAAAATCCAAAATAAACATGGGAATCAGAAGAAGTTTATCAATATGGTCAGCTTCCCAGGCCTCCCAAAATTCTCTGCAAAGTTCCTCCATTGCTTCTGCGGTCTGAAATGCCGGAACCGGAATAAACCGTGCCTTTTGATGTCCTTCTGCATCTGTTTCAGCAATGACATTATCAGCGTTTTTATAACTTCCGCCAGCAGCTTTCTGAGAGTAAGAATACAAATCCCGATGCAGCTGCAAAATCAGATTGGAGCGGGGAACAATGTATTTATAACTTTCGTGAATGGCAGCAAGCACTTCACGATAACCTGCAATTTCCTGCTCAGAACGGTTTCGGGGTTCCACCTTCTGGCTTACCAGTTCCTCCAGTCGCTTATCCGTTGTATAGATGCCTTCGATACGGTTGGAAGCTCCCGTACTTTGAATCAATGCAACTTCCAGAAGGCGTTTCAGTTCGTCAATATTGGCTTCCAGAAATAACGCCTGCTTCCCTTTGTGTTCATGGATACTGGAAACCATCTGCACGATCTCCGGTGTCAAAAGTTTTTCCGGTTCTTTTTTATAATCAAATAACCGCATGGTATCTACCTCATTTCCAATTTATCTCCGTCATTTTACCCTAAAATGACGGAGATTTCAATATGTAAAACAGCCCAAAGGCTGTCCCCCGGTTCAGGAGTCGGTGTTGTCGCCGAGGCGTGCTTCTGATCTGCATTGCCATGGCAGCAGGCAGCGGCTTTATCATCATGCCTGTGCTGATTGCAGATTTCGTGAATGACCTGGGCGGACAACGCGGCGCGGGAGCTTTTGGCAGCACGGGAAAATAACTTATTGTTTTGAATAAATATTTTTTCGCACGGGCAACCTAAAAAACAGGGTATAGCTATTATACGGATGTAACCAATCATATATTATATTGGTTACATTAGGGAGCAAAACGCGGTTTCAATGTGCTTTGCAGTAGTTGACAAGGATATGTTTTTAGGATAAAATAAAGTAAACTTTATATTTTCCTAAAAATAAGGAGGTCATGTTATGCCATATATTGAGCGAGCATTGGAACGGAAATTTTTGCGTATGAGTTCCTTTTTCAAAGCAGTGCTTGTAACAGGTGCGCGGCAGGTTGGTAAAACTACCATGCTGAAACATTTGGCCGAGGGACAAAACCGCACTTACATTTCTATGGATAATACAATGGCAAGAACCCTGGCCCAAACAGATCCCGTATTGTTCTTTCAGACTTACAAGCCTCCAATCATCATTGATGAAATACAGAAAGCCCCGGAGCTGTTTGAACAGATTAAAATTATGTGCGATGAAACCGAAGAAAGAGGTTTATTCTGGCTGACCGGCTCCCAGCAGTATAAGATGATGAAAAATATCCGCGATACACTGGCCGGAAGAATCGGGATTCTGGAGCTATACAGCTTTTCCAAAAATGAAGTAGACGGAGAAGTTTTTACAAACAAACTGGATTTCTCTCTGCCGTGTCTTTTGGAGCGGCAGAAAACGGCAAAAAAGAATGATATTGTAGATGTGTTCGAGCATATCTGGCGCGGCGGGATGCCTGACGCGCTACGGGCCGATGCCGAGCAGAGACAGGAATATTTCAATTCTTATATTGAAACATACCTGATGCGGGATGTGGCGGAAGAAGGCGGTATTACCGATTCTGTGCGTTTCCGAAAATTTCTTACTGCCTGTGCTGCCTTGACAACCGAGCAGGTAAATTATAAAACTTTGGCGGAGGCAGCCGAAATTTCCCAGCCCACAGCCAAAGAATGGCTGCGGATCTTGCAGGGATTAGGTATTGTCTATCTTCTGCCGCCCTTTGCCAATAATGAATTGAAGCGATTAACAAAAACACCCAAACTGTATTTCTGTGATACCGGACTGTGTGCCTATCTGTCCATGTGGCTTACCAGAGATACCCTGATGAATGGTGCCGCAAACGGTCACTATTTTGAAAACTATGTTGTGATCGAGCTTTTTAAAAGTTTTTCTTACTCAGCAGATAAAGCAAACCTGACATACTACCGTGATTCTAATGCAAAAGAAATTGATGTGATTGTAGAAGAAAATGGATTGGTTCATCCGCTGGAAATCAAAAAATCTGCAAATCCTGATCGCAGAGAAATCAAAAAATACGAGGTACTCGACAAGACAACCTTAGAACGTGGCAGCGGCGGTATTGTCTGCATGTGCGAAGAAGTAATACCGATTGATCAGAAAAACTGCTTTATTCCTTGTAATCTTATATAGATAATAGAAAGTGGTCAGCCTCCCTTATGTGTGACTGACCACTTCTATTTTTTACTATTCAGTTCTTTCATAATACCGAAGTTGTAGGACATCGCTTTGGAATCCAGCTTCTTTGCCTCTGCGATAAATTCGTTTAAGGCGGTAGGATTTGGATTGCCTTCATCAAAGAATTTCTCCACGTTGTTGATATAGTTGTTGGCCTGCCTAGCAAGCACACTGATTTTATTAGCAGAAGTTGGTAAAGCAGTTCAAGTCCAATTAGCAGGAATTTATATTTATGCATTTTATATCCATGCATGAATTTCTAAAAGAGAAAACGCCACAAATCCTTGGATTCATGGCGTTTATACGTTCCTGACTGGAGTCGAACCAGCGGCCTATTGCTTAGGAGGCAATCGCTCTATCCTACTGAGCTACAGGAACTTGTCTATATTATAACGGTTTTATGCAACCGCTACAACCAAATTATTCAGTTTTGGACTTGAACGGGCTGCCACCTTAGGAGGCGGTCCTCTATCCAGCCGAGCTATAGCGACATCTGCAGATTTCCTGCCTTTCTATGATACTATAACTTGTGTTTTTTGGCAAGCATTTATTTTTGATCTGCAGAAGGGGATAGCCTGTTTTTCATTCTGGATGCATCCCTATTCATCTTCGGACTGCCCATGATGTCCATGGAGATGCTTTAGGGAATTCTCTTCATCAGAGGAATCTTGTGAACCATCAAGGGGGCACTCCTGGGAATCCTCCATGTTTTCGGAATCACCAGACATAGGATTTTCCTGGAATTTTTCCTGAGAGTATTTCCAGATTAAATCCCGGATTTCAGTCATAGTCATATCCTGGATTTCTTCCAGGGAGATGCCGGCATCCAGGTCCTGAAGGATTTCCCAGGACTGATATTTTCCAAAAGAGAGACCAGCGTCGTGGGCGTGGTGGAGTTCTTCTGTATTGCTGGAATGGCAGTATACATTTTCATGTTCGGACATAGAGGACTCTACATTCTGCAGGATTTCGCTGCTTTGGGATTCATTGTCTCCGGCTACAGTCAGTACCACATCTGCATTATCGGCCAGATAGACTTCCATCTCTTCATCTGCCAGAAGGTTTTTCAGGGCTTCTGCATAATTCAGATACTTAAGGCTCAGATTATCCGCCAGATTCTGGCCGTCTTCGTTATATCCGGTGACCGAGACCACCCGATCAAAGCGATTAATTCCAAGTTCCAGAGAGGGGTTTACATCTACGCTGATAAAAGCAGTAGGCGTGAAGAACAGATAGGAGCCTCCGGCCAGGAAAACAAGGAGAGAGCAGGCTGCTGAGACTGCAAATCTCCGGAGGAAAGTTCTGGGAACATGGCCTTTCTTATATACATGCTCAAAAAGGTAATTTTTCGTATTGGATTTCAAAGCATCCCCGGCATGAACCTGATCAAAAGCAGCTTTTAATTTTTCCTTATTTTCCATGTTCATCCACCTCCTCCAATTTGGTTTTGAGAGCCTGTCTTCCACGGTTTAGAAGGGTATACACAGTATTTACATTTTTGTGAAGAATCCTGCTGATCTCTGCAGCGGAATATTCTTCGTAATAATAGAGATAAACAACATCCTTATATTTTGGGGGAAGAGACAAGACGGCTTCCAGGACATCACTGTAATCTGAGTCAGGTTCGCCTGGCTTTTCTATAATAGAATCCAGAGGAAGGGTCCTGCTTCTGAAAAAACTTTTCAGAAGATCTTTGCAGGCATTGATGGTTACCCGTATGATCCAGGCCCTTTCATGCTCGGAACTGTCAAAAACAGGAGCATGAAGGACATACTTTAAAAACACCGTCTGAAAAATATCTTCGGTGTCAGAATAATTTTTCAAATGAAGCATGCAGATCCTTTTTACAGTATCTCCGTATAGGTCTATGGCCCTGGAAGCCTCTTCCTCACTTCGCATTTCTTTTTCACGCCCTTCTTATTTATTCCTGCTTTCCGCCCGTAAATCCCCCAATTGTTCCGGACGTTAGTGTGTAAAGCAGTGATGAGAGAAACCGCTGTTTTTCCGGCAAGAATGTGTGCAGTTCCTGTGAGAACTATAATAATCGCAGATGCCATTCTTGTCTATATCTTCATAACAGTGTGATTTTTCCTGACACCAGCTGCATGCCTGAGGCTGTGGCGATGCCTGGCTTTCTGCAGCATTCTCCCAGCCGGAAGCAAATACTCCAGTAGTTACCAATAATGCAGCAGCCGTTCCAATAACTATTTTTTTGACAAATTTTCTCATAACAACACCCCTGATCTGAAAAATTTTATTTTCTGGTTTCACTATTTATACGATTGAGAAAGGGAATTTCATTCAAAATATTGAAAAAAGATATAAAATCTAAAAAATATTCTCATCAGGAAAATTAGATAAAACTGTCTGGAGGAATATGAAAATATTTAGACAAAGTTGACAAAAAATAGTCAAAATGTTATAATAAATTTAATTTAGGCGTATGTGCGATGTAGTGGATACGAATGGATTATAATCTAAGGACGATGAAGTGCTTGTTTTCTGACTATGCTCCAGCGAAGCATAGTTGGTTAATCAAGCGCTTTTTTGCTGTTATAAGGCTAAGGCAGACCAGAGACAGCAAAAGGAAGGAAATATATTGCCTTCCCGTCCTATCAGGAGGAGAGAGATGGATACAGAGGCTTTGATCAGTGCAATATGCGCAAGAGTCCTGGAAAAAGTCAGTGCTCTGGAAGAAGCCGGCCAGGGAAAAGACCTGGGGTCCTCCGATGAGGCATCGGAGCAGTGCCAGGGTTCTGGAAAGCCTAAAATACTGATCCTTACGGAGAAGCACGGCGAAATCTGCCATGAAACTCTGGAAAACCAGATACTGGCAAAAGAGTATAAAACAGAGTGCGCCCTTCTTGCTCAGGGTACCTGTAAGGCCGGGGATTATGAAGCTATTGTAGTATATACCCTGTCAAACGAAGCTCTGGGAAAACTGGCGGCGGGAATCTTTGACAGTGACTTTACCAGAATCTTCGGAGAAGCCCTTTTGCTGGGAAAGAAAATCCTGGTAGCCAGAGAAGGGGTAGAACTCTTTGCTTATAAAGATACGGCTCCCAAGGCCTATTTTGACAGGCTGGCGGAAAACCTGGAACTTCTG
The DNA here is from genome assembly GCF_002161645.1 of Blautia sp. An46. Classification (NCBI taxonomy): domain Bacteria; kingdom Bacillati; phylum Bacillota; class Clostridia; order Lachnospirales; family Lachnospiraceae; genus Blautia; species Blautia sp. An46. The sequence continues at coordinate 58,603 of NZ_NFIF01000015.1, forward strand.
GAAAAAAGCGGAGTAATCCTGACTCCTCACAGCCGCATGGCAGCCCTTCTCACAGGCACAGAGACAGAAGCTGGAGCCGAAAAAGGGGACAGGGAGTGCCCGGCACAAAAAAAACAGGACAATACAGCACCCTGCCAGGAAGAAGAAATGATCTTAACTAAAAAAGTCATTACAGAGCGGGATATGGCCGCTATAAAGGAGAAAAAAATATCCAGAATCCTGGTGGGAGAAAAGACGATCTTCACGGATCTGGCAAGGGAATATGCTTCCAAATACGGTATTTCAGTAAGACGGGACACCTGCCCGGAAAAGAAGGGAGAGTAGAGGATGAAGACAGCAAGAGTGATCGGAAATATCTGGGCCACCAGAAAGGAAGAAAAACTGGCGGGCCTGAAGCTTCTGGTACTCCAGCCTTTAAATCTGCTGGATGACTCTCCCATAGAGTATCCCATTGTAGCGGCGGATATTATCGGCGCAGGAGTGGGAGAAAAGGTAATCTATGTAGGAGGCAGCTCCGCCAGAGGGGCTGCCGGAGGCATGGATATTCCCGTAGACGCTACCGTGGTGGGGATTGTAGACGATCAGGAAATCGAAGAAGATCTGGTAGAAGGAAAGCGGTGATGCCATGGAATTTTTAGAATTGATCCAATCTGCAGGAGTAGCCGGAGCCGGCGGGGCTGGATTTCCCACCCATGTAAAGCTGAAGGCTAAAGCAGAATATTTCATAGTAAACGGGGCAGAGTGCGAGCCGCTGATCGAAACGGATAAGTATCTGTGCAGGACCTATCCGGAGAGAATCGTGGAGACCACAGCAAAAATCGCTTCCCATCTGGGAGCGGCTCACGGCGTCATTGCCCTGAAGGGAGAATACAAAAGAGAGATCCAGGCCCTGTCCCAGGCCATAGAAAAGCTGAATGCATCGGTAGAAATCTTTCAGTCAGAGGCATTCTACCCGGCAGGAGACGAGCAGGTCCTGGTCTGGAATGTAACAGGCAGGAGCATTCCTGAGAAGGGACTGCCTCTGGACGTAGGCTGTGTAGTAGATAATGTAGGGACTGTGCTGTCTATAGCAGATGCGCTGGAGAGAACCCCGGTCTGTGAGAAATTTCTTTCTGTAACAGGGGCGGTAAAAGAGACAAAGATGTTTCATGTGCCTCTGGGAACATTGATCACAGATATATTGAAAGAAGCGGAAATCATCCCCCGGGATTATGCAGTGATCCTGGGAGGCCCTATGATGGGAAAAATGCTCCGGACCCAGGAAGAAATCCAGAGTGCTGTGGTAACAAAGACTACAGGAAATCTTCTGGTCCTTCCAAAGGACCATTATCTGGTAAGGCGCAGTGAGAAAACCGTGCCTCAGATGATCCATATTGCAAAATCTGCCTGTATCCAGTGCAGGATGTGCACCGATATGTGCCCCCGTTTCCTTATCGGCCATGAGGTAAGACCTAATATGGTCATGAGAAATCTCTGGAGAGAAAACCTCATAAATTCTTCTGAGGAAGCGGAAAAAGCCTTTGGAAGCGCAGTAAACTGCTGTTCCTGCGGTGTCTGCGAAATGTTCGCCTGTCCAATGGGATTGTCACCGAGAAAAATGAATGAATATGCAAAAGGTATTTTGAACAAATGGGAAGTAAGATCTGAGAGAAATATGGCTCCCCAGGCCAGAGCTGGAATTGAGCACAAGAAGATTCCTACAAAAAGGCTGATCGCCCGGCTGGGACTTGCCCCCTATGTGTCTCAGAAACTGCCGGTTTTTCAAGAACTGGATGTAAATACATGTTACCTTCCTCTACGTCAGCATATCGGAAAGCCGGCAGTTCCCGTGGTACATCCGGGACAGCATGTGGAAAAGGGAGAACTGGCTGCCAAAGCCGCAGAGGGGCTTTCCCTTAACATTCACACTGGTATGGCCGGAGTGGTGACAGAAGTCACCCAGGAAGGCATTAAAATCTGCAGGGAGGAGGTATAAGCTATGAGCAGCAAAGCAATCGGAATGATAGAACTGTCCAGTATTGCCAGAGGAATCGAAGTCAGCGATTACATGGTAAAGGCCGCTCAGGTGGAGCTCCTTCGGGCCTCCACTGTATGCCCGGGAAAGTATGTGGTCATTGTAGGAGGAGATACAGGAGACGTAAAGGCCTCTATGGAGGCGGGACTGGCACAGGGAGGAGAATTTGTGGTGGACTCCCTGCGGATTTCCAATGTCCATGAACAGCTTATTCCGGCACTTTCCGGTACAGTAACAGTAGAAAATCCCCAGGCAGTGGGAGTTGTGGAATTCTATTCCATGGCCTCCGCTATCCTGGCAGCGGATGAGGCAGCAAAAGCGGCCAATATCACTTTGATCGAAGTCCGGATGGGCTATGCAGTAGGCGGAAAAGGCTTTGTTACACTTACAGGAGACGTAGGTGCAGTAAGAGCCGCAGTAGAAGCCGCAAAGAGGGATAAAGAGCTCTATGTGGAAAGCACAGTTATCCCAAGACCGGCGCCTCAGGTATTTCAGTCTCTTTTATAAGGCAGATGAAAAGAAAATTTCAAAGAGACCATTTTCAAAGGACAGCAGCAGTACACTAGAGAAACATGAAATCACAAAAAGGAGGAGGATCTATGTTTCAAGAACTAATAGATAATATTACAAATGTCGGCGTTTTTACTGAGAGCATAAGCGGATGGGTTCAGAATATTTCTATTAACTCTGTAATCATCCTGATCATGATGATCTTTATGCTGGTAGGAGCTATTGACAAAATTCGGGGGAATAAAAAAGGATATGGAGAAAAATTTGAAGAAGGCTTCAACGCGATGGGCCCTCTGGCCATGGCTATGGCAGGAGTTGTAGCTGCAGCGCCGGTACTCTCCGTTATCCTGGAACCAATCATTGTGCCGATTTACAGACTGTTCGGCGCAGATGCTTCCATGTTTGCAACTACCCTTCTGGCCTGCGACATGGGCGGATATCCCCTGGCTATGGAGCTTGCCTCTAATGATACCATTGGAAACTTTTCAGGACTGATCCTGGGAACCATGATGGGACCGACCCTGGTATTCACCATTCCAGTTGCCCTTTCTATCATTAAAAAGAAAGACAGAGCTTATCTGGGAGCCGGTATCCTGGCAGGTATGATCACCATTCCTATTGGCTGTATCGTAGGCGGTCTTGTAATGAACATGACCCAGTATAAGATTGATATCATCACCATTCTTGTAAACCTGATTCCGGTTATTATCATTGCAGCCCTGATCGTTATCGGTCTGTGGATAATCCCCGGCAAGATGATCAGCGGATTTAACAAGTTTGGAACAGGCGTTACCATTGTGATCACAGCACTGACTGCCATTGCTGTTTTCGAATATCAGACAGGCATTGAATTCCCGCTGTTTAACCTTATGGTAGAGCCAGACGCAGAGGGAACCATTCCTCTGGAATCCGGACTTCTTACCTGCGGACAGATTTCTATCGTTTTGATCGGAGCATTCCCTATGGTAGAGTGGATCACCCGTACATTCGGAAAACCACTGAACGCCCTTGGAAAGAAACTGGGCATGAACGAGACAGGATGTGCAGGTCTGGTAGCCACACTGGCAAACAATATTGCTATGTTTAACGTTATGGGCGACATGAATCCAAAAGGAAAACTTCTCAACGTTGCCTTTGCTGTAAGTGCAGCCTTTGTATTCGGCGACCACCTGGGATTTACCGCCGGCGTAAACTCCGACATGATCTTCCCGGTTATCGTAGGAAAACTTGTAGCAGGTATTACTGCGCTTATCCTTGCAAATGTCCTGGCACCGAAGCTCCTTGACAAAGTACAGTCTACCATTAAAGCTCAGGGCGGAGACGACGAGGAATAGACGGAAGTTTTGAACCAAAGGCTCCGGCCCGGGGATACGGGCCGGAAAAAGACTGGAACCCAGAAGGGAGAGGGATAATGAACGTAAGCGAAGAATTAGTGCGGCAGATCGTACAGAAGATCCTGGAAGAATCTGCAGCGCAGAATACAGAAAAAGAAGACTTTGTAAAAGAAAAAGATCCCAGCGGTATTATCAAGATCAAGACAGATACAGTAAAATGCGAGAGATTTGAGCAGGACGGCGTAAGTCTTAAAGACGTGGTTACTCTGGAGGAAGCTCCCAGGATGGGCTGCGGGATCATGGAACTGGATCATACCAGCTTTGAATGGACACTGACCTATGACGAGTATGACATGGTCATTGACGGAGTTCTGGAAATTGAGATTGACGGCAGGGTGCTGACAGCAAATCCGGGGGATATCATTTATATTCCTAAAAACTCACATATCCATTTCCAGACGCCTTCCACTGCAAGATATGCATATTTCGTATATCCGGCAGACTGGCAGTAAAATATGCCGTAAATGGACAGCAGAAAGGAGACGGACATGGAGATACGCTTTGTAAAGCCGGAAGAGGTAAGGCAGCTTCAGAGAAATGTAGTCACTGGCTTTCCATCCAAGACGCCTCCGGAGCTCCTGAAAAATATGCCGGAAGAACTGGTAAGTCCCCAGGAAGGCCGGTACCTGGGCTGCTTTGATGATGAAGGTGTTCTGATAGGCTCTCTGCTGATGATGGATTTCCAGCAGAATATAAGGGGAAAACTGATGAAAATGGGAGGCATCGCCTATGTTTCCACCGGTTTTCTCCGAAAAAAAGAGCATGTGGCCAGAAATATGATCCGGGTAGCCATAGGAGTTTTTGCAGGGACAGGAACTCCAGTGGGAAGCCTTCACCCCTTTAACCCGGCTTTCTATGGAAAAATGGGATATGGCTACTGCAACGAAAGCATGATGTTTTCTCCCAAGCCTCAGTATATCCGTTCCTTCGGACACAAGGAGCACCTGGGATATGCCAGGGAAGAAGACAAGGAGGAGATATTGAAGCTGTATCGGAGACTGGCAGAGAAGACTCATGGAGCCACCATCCATCCCTATATGGACGTTCACCGTATTTTCGACATGCCTTATGTGGTTGTGTGCAGGAGAGATGGAAGGATTACCGGATATCTTACATTTGAATTTACTTCTGTAGATCACTATACAGACATGTATCATGACCTGACGGTCCGGGAAATGCTGTATGAAGATATGGATACTTTGGAAGAATTCCTCACATTCTTTGCCTCACAGACCGACCAGATTGAAAGGGTGCGAATTTATACTCCTGAAGAAAATTTCCAGATGTATTTCTCAAATCCAGACAGCGGAGAAAACAGAGCCTATGACGGGGCCATCCAGGAGATTGGCAGGAAAAACATGGGTCATATGTTCCGGATCCTCAGTGTGGAAAACTATTTCCGAGAACAGGATCACTGTGAGGCAAAGACAGAGAGAAGCTTTACCCTGGAGCTTCAGGTGGAGGATACCTTTGTGGAAGAGAACAACCGGAGCTTCTTCCTCAGGATAGAAGGAGAAAAGGTAAATCTCCTTGATAGCAGTAAAGAACCTGACCGGGCAGATGTAAAGCTGAAGACTAATATTGCCGACCTGTCCAGCCTGGTAATGGGAGCCATTCCTCTGAAAGAATTTCTCTGGAGCAGGAGAATGAGCTGCAGTGACGAAAGCTATGCAGGAGATATACAGAAAGCCATAGGGTGGAGTGAGAAACCTAAGAATTATACTTACTTCTAAATGGGGCTTTTGAGGTAAAACAGGAAGCTGGATGAACCTTGTGCCTCTCTTCCGAATGTAGTAAAATGAAACTACATTGGGAAGGGAGGTTTTTCTATGGCATGGACACCGCTGCCCATCGGCGTTGAAAATTTTGAAGATTTAGTGACACATGGTTATTACTACGTGGATAAAACACCTTTCATCAGAGAACTGTTGGATATGAAAGGAAAGGTGAATCTTTTTACCCGTCCCAGGCGTTTCGGAAAGACTCTGAACATGAGTATGCTCCGGTATTTCCTGGACTGTGAATATCCAGAGACAGAAAAAATTTTTTCTGGTACAAAAATCCTGGAGGATGGGGAAGAATACCGGAAATATATGGGCAATTATCCGGTGATTTCTGTTACGCTGAAATCCATGAAACAGGCTACCTATGAGGAGGCTTTTTACTGCCTGAAAGAAGAGATCGCCAGAGAATACCGGAGGCATGACAAAATCCTGGACTCTCTGGATCAGGAAGAGGAGCGGGAAAAATTCCGGCGCTTTGCAGCGTGGAAAGCTCAGCCGGAGGAATATCTGGGGGCCTTGCGCTTTTTGTCAGAATGCCTTTTCCAGGTCTATGGTAAAAAGTCTGTTATCCTTATCGACGAGTACGACGTCCCCTTGGAAAATGCTTACTTTGGCGGCTTCTATGACCGGATGGTCAGCCTGGTCCGTTCCCTGTTCGAGTCTGCTCTGAAGACCAACGACTGCCTGGAGTTTGCCGTGATCACCGGCTGCCTGCGGATCAGCAAGGAATCCATCTTTACGGGACTGAATAACCTGAAGGCAGAGTCGATTACCAATGATACCTTTGCGGAACATTTCGGCTTCACCCAGGAAGAAGTGGAGAAGATGCTGATGGACTACGGGCTGGAAGAAAATCTTGGGACCGTACAGAAGTGGTACGATGGTTACTGCTTCGGGGAAACAGAAGTCTATAATCCCTGGAGTGTGATCAACTATGTATATTCCTGCTATAAGAATAAACAGGCCTTTGCCAAACCCTACTGGTCCAACACCAGCTCCAACAGCATTGTGCGCAGTCTCATCGAGCGTGCTGATATCTCTGTGAAGAAGGAGATCGAGGGACTTATAGAAGGGAAAACCATCGAGAAGCCTATCCACGAGGACATCACCTATGAAGATATGAACTCTACCCAGGATAACCTGTGGAATTTCCTGTTCTTTACCGGCTATCTGAAAAAGATCAGCCAGCGCCAGGAGGGAGAGACCATCTACATGGAAATGGCCATCCCCAACAGCGAGGTGCGGTATGTGTACAAGAACGCAGTTCTGCGTTGGTTCGAAGAGAAGATTGACAGGAAAACGGAAAAGAGAGAACTGATGCCCCTGTATGAAAGCCTGCTAAATGGGGACGCCGAGAAGATGGGGGAGATCCTGTCGGAAAATCTCATGGAGACCATCAGCTTTTATGATTATCAGGAGAGCTATTACCATGGATTTTTGGCCGGACTGCTGCGGCCTATGGGGAATTATATCGTAGAGTCCAATCGGGAATCGGGAAAAGGGAGACCAGACATCCTGGTGCGGTATCCCAGCGTCCGGGGAAAAGCGGTGATCCTGGAGCTCAAGGTGGCGAAGACCTATCAGGAACTGGAGAAAAAATGCGAAGAAGCCCTTCGCCAGATCGAAGAGAAGAAATACGAGGAAGGGCTTCGCCGGGAAGGATATAAAGATATCCTGAAATACGGGGTAGCTTTTTATAAGAAGGAATGCATGGTGAAGGCAGGGAGGCACCGGAGCCAGACCTGAGAAAGTATGGGAATCTGCGGCCATGAACCCGCTCATATAGATGTACAAATATCAGAAAAAAGATAGATAAATAGCTAATATTGGGAAAGAACACCTAGAAAAATGTAAATTGCCTGGGGCCTGTAAGTGGAGAGCTGCTTACAGGCCCCAGGTATTATCAGAGAAATAAGTGTATAAATTACAGATTGAAAAGGACAGGCATCTTTGTAATATATTACAAATGGACTTCTTTTTGCGGGCTGTGATAAAATAGTCGTAGAAAGGAGGATTTTCATCACGGATACAACGATTGCGAAAAACATCTATACCGCTGATGAAAAAGCAAAGTACGACGCATGCTGCAAACGACTTCTGGCAGAAAAGGTCATTCTTGCATGGATCATGAAGAGCTGCCTTTGGGAGTACGCAGACTGTGACGTCAATGAGATTGCAGAAAAGTACATTGAAGAGAAACCACAGATCGGAGAAATCCCTGTGGCACCGGACGAAAGAGAAAACACTCCTATGATACAGGGAACAGGAGTGGAAGATACTACTATGACAGAAGGTACCGTTACCTTTGATATCCGCTTTACAGCGGCAGTGCCTTCTGTGCATCAAGAGCCAGGCGGCTCTGGAGAAGAAAAAATAGGATTAATTCTCAATGTGGAGGCTCAGAACCAGTTTTATCCAGGGTATCCCCTGATAAAAAGAGGAATCTATTATTGCTGCCGGATGGTATCCAGCCAGTATGGGACAGTATTCACTGACAGTCATTACGAGAAGATCAAAAAGGTATATTCCATCTGGATCTGCACAGATCCGCCGGGATATCGGGAGAATACCATTAACAGATACGTCATGTCAGAAGATAGTCTTGTGGGACAGATACAAGAACCACAGCAAAACTATGATTTGCTGGCAGCGTTGATGATTTGCCTGGGAGACACGAAGAAAGAGAACTGTCAGGGGATTCTGAGACTGCTTTCTGTATTGCTTTCCTCTGAAATAAAAGCAGCAGAGAAAAAAGAAATCCTGGAGAAAGAATACCATATTGAGATGAAACGGAAGTTTGGAGAGGAGGTGTCGCAGATGTGCAACTTAAGTGAGGGTCTGGAACAAAGAGCAGCCCAGAGAGTACTGCAAGGACTACAGCAGGGGATTGCACAGGGTTCACAGCAGGCTAATCTGAACTCTATCAAAAATCTCATGGACACCATGAACTGGACAGTCAAAGAAGCCATGGATGCACTGAAGATAAAGGAAGAGGAGCGTTCCCTGTATGTGGAGCTTCTGAAAGATAAGAAATCAGATTGAGGCAGTGTAAAAATTTTATATGCTGTGCTGTCTCAATTCGAATAAAATAACAGAAGGAGCTGTTGCATTAACTGAGCAATAAATGTATCAATATTCTCAGTTTATATTAATGCAATAGCTCCTTTTGAAATGATAAAACAACCTCTGGGAAGGAGGAATGATACTTTAAGTTCAGTCAGATGAAGAACCATCCTATACCGGTAATTACAAAAACGGCAGCTTTTTTGTAATTACCGGTATTTTTGCCGTTTTACCCTGTTTTTTTGCCTTTTATTAAGATATATTTTTCCTAAATTTATACTACTTCTGGTTGAAACCCCAAAAAACTTATTGTATAATTACATATGTTTACCAGAAAAGTAATATTTTCGGTAAGAATGTAATGCTTTTTGTAATGGGGAAATCAGACGAAAGATGAAAAAAATTGATATACATTGTCATGTGCTTCCCAAATTGGACGATGGTTCATCCTCTCTTCAGGAAAGTATCCGAATGCTGAAACTGGCATACAGGCAGGGAATTCAGGCAGTGGTGGCCACTCCTCATTATTCCCATCAGTTCAGACAGGAGGAGCCGGAGAAGATAAGAAATCTTTGCAGAAGACTTGAGGTTAAAGCAAAGGCAGAGGTGAATCCGGATTTCAGGGTCTACCCCGGAGAGGAAATCTTTTACTCCCAGGAGACTTTAGAAATGCTGAAAAGACAGCAGATTCTGACAATAGGGGACAGCAGATACATACTAATTGAATTTATGCCCAATGTTCCCTATTCTCTGTTATACCGGGCAGTGAGGGAACTGACAGAAGAACAATATTGTCCCATACTGGCTCATGTGGAACGCTACGGTGTGCTGAGAGAACAGGGGAGAATAGACGAACTGATCAAGGCCGGAGCTTATATGCAGATGAACTATCGGCGTATTGGCGGCAGATGGTTTGACGAAACAGTCAGATGGTGCAGAAAAATGCTGAAAAGTGAGAGGATACACTTTCTGGCAACAGATATGCACAATACAAAAAGCAGATATCCTCAGACACAGGAGGCAGAAGCCTGGATGCTGAAACACCTTGGCAGGGCATACATCGAAAAAATCACCTGGAAAAATGCAGAGAAGATTTTAACAGATGGACAAGCAGATGTGAGGAGGGATATTCTGCATTATTAAAAAATAAGTAGTTAGAAAAGACTTGCCGAAATCCATTCCTTCTATATTCATATGTGTATAAATGCGGCATAGCATAGAGGGCTGAAGGATTTCAACAGGCTATAGGATAAAAATAAAGAAAAGGAAAAATGACCATGGAAAACTTACACGATGAGGAACGGGAGATTGATTTAAGGGAGCTGTTTTTTGCTCTGAAAAAAAGAATACTCTGGATCATTGCGGCAGCACTTTTGGGGGGCTGCATTGCCTGCGCATATACCCAGGTGTTCATTACTCCCACCTATACATCTACATCCAGTGTCCTGGTGATCTCAAAAGAGACGACATTGACTTCCATTGCAGACCTTCAGCTGGGTACAGAATTGGCCCATGATTATGAAATTCTTATCAAGAGCACGCCGGTACTGGAAGAAGTCATCGATAACCTGGGACTGAATATGGACAAAGATATACTGAAAAAGAGTATTACTGTGGAAAATCCCACAGATACCCGTATTCTAAACATTTCTGTGACGAATACAGAACCGGCGGCTGCAAAGGAGATCGTAGACCAGGTAGCTCAGGTTTCTTCAGAGTTTGTAGGAGACAAGATGGAGGTAGTACCTCCTAAGATCATTGAAGAAGGCGAAATCCCGGAGACGAAGACAGCGCCCAGCGTTACGAGAAATACTCTTCTGGGGCTGATGGCCGGAATTGTGGTTTCTGCAGGCCTGGTAGTGGTGCTGGCTGTGATGAACGACACCATCAAATCCGAGGATGATATCACCAGATACCTGGGAATCTCCACTCTGGCATCTGTGCCGGACAGAAAAGACTTTGTAGGACAGAAAAACAAAAGAGGGAAAAAGAAAGCAAAGGGCAGGGGAGGGAAGAAATAATGGAACTGAAAGTCACCTTAAAAGACCCAAAGAAGTCAGATTACTTCTACGAGGAATCTATCAAAACCCTGCGCACCAATATACAGTTTTCCAGCAAACAGGTAAAGGTAGTGCTGCTTACCAGCTGTTATCCCAACGAGGGAAAAAGCGATATTGCCTTTAGTCTGAGCCTGGAAATGGGAAAAGCAGGGAAGCGGGTGCTGCTGGTAGATGCAGATATCCGGAAATCCAATTTTATCAAGCGGTATTCTGTAAATCAGACCATTCACGGACTGTCCCAGTATTTAAGCGGACAGGTAGAACGGCAGTGGATCACCTACCAGACCAACTTTCCCAATGTGGATATGATCTTTGCAGGACCCCTTGCGCCCAATCCTTCAGAGCTGCTGGGAGACCCGGCCTTTGGAGAACTGCTGGAAGAAAAAAGAAAAGAATATGACTACATATTTATTGACACGCCTCCTATCGGCAATATGATCGACGCCGCCATCGTGGCAGAGAAAAGCGACGGAGCAGTGCTGGTCATCGAAAGCGAAGCCGTAAGCTATAGCGTGGCCCAGAAAAGCCTGGCCCAGTTAGAGCGGAGCGGCTGCAAGATCCTGGGGGCTGTACTCAATAAAGTGGATATGAAGAAGGATAAATACTATTCCTCCTACTATGGCCGCTACGGCGGTTACTACAAACACAAGTAAGTATGCAGGAGGGAAATTACAATGAACAATAACTATCAGGAAGGGAGAAACCGGCTGCTGCTGATTCTCTGTATCCTGTTGTTTATCCTTTTTGGAGCTCTTCTTCTCTGGAGCCGCCGGTCTAATGCGGCAGATGCAGCCAGGCTTCAGCAGCTGGCTGATCAGGAAGAACAGGAGGATCAGGGAGAAGAGCAGGATGCTTCCGAAGAAGATGCGACAGTGGAAACTGCCGAAACAGAGACGGAAGAAAACCAGGAACAGGAATCTACGGCAGAGGAAACAGAAAATGTCTCCACATTGGCAAAAGGAGTTGTCTGCTGGGGGGATGACCTTATAAACGGAGAAGCTTCTGCTGAACATTCTTATAGAGCTGTTCTTCAGAATCTTCTTAAAGACAGCGGCTATGATCTTACAGTCATCGACAAAACCCTTCAGGGAGCAGGAACTCTGTCCATGATGACCATGGCAGGGGTGCCCCAGGAAGAGGTCCAGAGTTATATCACCGCCCATCAGGAGGCGGCCCAGGGACAGGAGCTCCCTGTGACAGAGACCGGGATCCGGGATCTGACACCGGAACAGACCCAAAGAAATGATCTGGAATACGTCCCGGTGATCTTCATGGGATATTACGGGGGCTGGAACCACGATCCGGCAGAACTGGCCCGGCAGCAGGAGGCTATCCTCAACACCTTTCCTCAGCAGGAACAATATATTATCGCAGGGACCTTTCCTCTGGATGGAAGCGTAGACTCCGCTACACTGGACAGTGTGATGAGTGAGAAGTGGGGAGAACATTATATCAGTATGGCATCCATCACCTCCAATCCTGCCTCTACCTATGAGGGACAGGCAGATCTGGCAGCGGCTATCCTTCAGAAGATGAAAGATCTGGGATATCTGGCATAAAGGAAGTTTTGACATATGAGCATACCTGGAAAGAAAAATAAGAAGAAAACAAAGATTTATACAGCAGCAGTGGTACTGGCAGTCCTTATTCTGGCGGCAGCTATAGGAGGATACCTTATCTGGAACAATATGAACACTGCTGAAACTGCCGCAGGGAAGGGAGACGGAATATCCGGCTCTGCTTCCCACGAGGAAGAGGCGTCTTCTGCCGGAAATACTTCCTCCACTGTCACTTACCAGGGAAAAGAATATGCCTATAACGACCATCTGAGCAATTTCCTTTTTCTGGGAATCGACTCCAGAGAAAAGAGACAGACTCAGGTGGGAAGAGCAGACGCAGGACAGGCAGATGCCATCTTCCTGGTGTCCTGGGACCGGGTGGACCACAGTCTTACAGGGATTACCATTCCCAGAGATACCATTACGGAGATCCAGATCTTCGACCAGGAAGGAAACAGTGCAGGAAAAAGCCGGGATCACATTAATCTGGCCTACGCCTACGGAGACGGAGGCAGGGAAAGCTGTGAACTGATGGAAGAGGCTGTGTCCAATCTCCTCTACGGAATTCCCATGCAGGGATATTGCTCTCTGAGTATGGACGGGATTCCTCTGCTGGTAGAAAAGGTAGGGGGAGTTACCGTAACTGTTCCGGACGACAGTCTGGAGGCGGTAAATCCCCAGTGGGCTCAAGGAAGCCAGATCCAGCTTACCCCGGAGAATGTGGAGGATTTCGTCAGATACCGGGATACAGGAGAAAGCCAGAGCGCTATCGTCCGTATGGAGAGGCAGCAGGAATTCCTGAACGCCTATGCTGCAAAAGCCCGGCAGGTATATGGAGAAAACCCTTCCCTTATTACAGACCTGTATACAGCGCTGGAAGATTATATGGTGACGGATATCAGCAATGGTCAGTTTGCCCAGATCATGGGAGGGCTGGCAGAGCAGGAGAATATCCGGACCTGGACCCTTCCCGGAGAAGGAACCCAGGGAGAAGGCTTTGACGAATACCACGTAGACGACAGCCAGCTGTATGAGAAGATCCTGGAAACCTTCTATAAAGAGGTGGAAAACTGATATGAAGAAATTCCGAATGGCAGGAGTGATCTTCCTGATCCTGGCAGTGATCCTGGGAGGCCTGGCGGTACGCCAGTACCTGGAAGAAAAAAATGCCGGTAAGGAATATGACCAGATCCGGGAAGAAGCCGCCCGGGAGCCGGAACCTGAGGAAGAGAAAGAATCGGAGCCCGAAACAACAGAGACTCCCGCAAAGGAGTCGGTGGAGATCCCCATTGATTTTCCAAGTCTGCAGGCCCAGAATCCGGACGTATACGCCTGGATCCAGGTGCCGGGAACAGAAGTGGACTATCCCATCCTCCAAAGCCCGGATGACAACGGCTATTACCTGGATCATGACATCAATAAGTCAGAGGCAGCGGCAGGAGCCATCTTTACAGAAAACTATAACACAAAAACTTTTGAAGATCCCAACACGGTGATCTACGGACACGACATGAAAAACGGCTCCATGTTCCAGAGCCTTCACCGGTATATGGACCGAAGCTTCTTCGACGCCAACCGGGACGTGACCATCTACCTGCCGGATAAGATCCTGCATTACAAAATTTTTGCTGCATACCTCTATGATAACCGGCACCTGCTGATGAGCTTTGATTTCTGGAACAAAGAGGAATACCAGCAATATTTAAACAATATCTTTTCCATGAGAGACATGAACTCCTTCGTGGATACCTCCATGGAAGTAACAAATGAGGATAAGATCATAACCTTATCCACCTGCTACGCAGGAATTTCAAGTCAAAGATATCTGGTACAGGCTGTACTGGTATCCATAGATCAATAATACAAAAGCAATAGTAAAACAAATCTTAATTAGAAAGGATGAGAAAAATGAGAAAAAGAATTTTGGGAACAATTTTGGCAGCTGCTCTTGTAGTGACTTCCGCTGTAAGCGTGTTTGCAGCAGGAAGCCGGACCACACAGGTTACTTTGGTAGGTGAATCAGCAGCCAGCTATCAGGTAAGCGAAGGCACAGCAGAAAACTTTGCCACTGCACAGGAAGCAGCTCCAAAGGTTGTGGAAAAGATCCTTCAGGTAAATGAGGGAACCTTAACTCTGCCTACACTGGTACAGCAATTAAAAGAAATAATTTCCAACCCAACGGCAGGACAGACAGAGCTGAACATGACAGAGGAAGAAGTAGATGCTCTGGCTCAGGAAGTAGAAGGAAAGAGCATGGTTACCCAGTTCTTTGATCTCGTTCCAATAAACGGCGGAGTAAAGACAGAGGATGGAAAGTATATCGCAACCATTTCCGTACCTTCTCTGACAGAAGCTATGACAAATGTGAAAATCCTGCACTTTAGTACTGAGAGACTGGTATGGGAGATCATTGAACCTACAGACGTAAACTATACAAACAAGCAGATCACAGCAGAGTTCCAGGATCTGTCTCCTGTGACTGTTATTGCGGATGTTGATGAATCCAAAGCGGCAGAAACAGACACTACAGGGACAGGAATTGCACCTAAGACAGGGGTAGATTCCACCTGGGGCGTATATGCAGCAGGGGCTGTAGTACTTCTGGGAGCAGCAGGGGCAATGTTTGTAATCGGAAGAAAAAGAGCATAAAAAAGAGTGGCGAGGGGGGCAGAATTTCTTTTGGGAAATGTCTGCCTCTTCGCAGGTAAAAACAAACTGTAAAAAGGATGTAAAACATAAGAAAACAGGCGGAGAGTCAATTGAAAGAACTTTATATCAAATATTCAAAACAATTTAAAGTAGCAGGGCTAGCAATCTGCGATGTCATTATCCTGAATCTTGTCAGTATCCTGGCTTTATGGATGCGGTTCGATTTTCACTGGAACAGCATTCCGGAATCTCTTTTGGATCAGGCTCTTGTATATGCACCCATTTATACAATCATTACGTTGATTGTTTTCGCTGTGTTCGGCCTATATACAAGCCTCTGGAGATATGCGGGTATTTATGAGATGGTCATGCTGGAATGTGCAATGCTGCTGACAACGGCATTACAGATTCTGGGAATGAAAGTGGCTGGCTTCCACATGCCTATGGCCTATTTTATTTTCAGCTTCATATTAAATGTATTGTTTTTTTCAGCGGAAAGGTGTGCCGGCAGATTTCTGGCTCTTTTCCATAACCGCTTTCTGCCAAGGAGAGATTCAGAAGAGCGGGCCATGATCGTAGGAGCTGGTGAAGCCGGAAATGTAATCTTAAAGGAAATATTAAACAGCCAATATCTGAATGGGCAGGTGGGCTGCATGATTGATGACGATGTAGAAAAACAGGGAAAAAGGATCCATGGTGTGCCAGTGGCTGGGGGACGTGAAAAAATTCCCTGGGCTGTAGAGAAATATGGGATTACCCACATTATTATAGCAATGCCATCGGCAGACCCGCAGAGCAGACATGAAGTATTGAACATCTGCCAGAAGACAGGATGTAAATTAAGGATATTGCCTGGTATTTATCAAATGGTAAATGGTCAGGTCAGTCTCAGCAGATTGAGAGAAGTGGCCATTGAGGACCTTTTGGAGAGAGAGCCGGTAAAAGTCGATATGGACAGCATTGCCGGATATGTAAAAGGAAAGGTTGTTATGGTTACAGGAGGAGGGGGATCTATCGGAAGCGAATTGTGCCGGCAGATTGCCAACTATGAGCCAAAACAACTGATCATTGTCGATATCTATGAAAATAATGCCTATGATATCCAGCAGGATTTAAAAATAAAACATCCGGAACTGAATCTGAAAGTTTTAATCGCTTCTGTACGAAATTCAAATCGGATGGAGTGGATCTTCAGTACTTATCATCCGGAGCTGGTATATCATGCGGCTGCACATAAACATGTGCCTCTTATGGAGGAAAGCCCCAATGAGGCAATTAAAAATAATGTAATCGGTACATATAAAATAGCAAAAATGTCAGTGAAATATGGAGTAAAGAAATTCGTACAGATTTCTACGGATAAAGCGGTCAACCCTACGAATATTATGGGGGCGTCTAAGAGACTGTGTGAGATGATCATACAGTGTATGGACAGGAGAAGTCCTGATACAGATTTTGCAGCGGTCCGGTTTGGAAACGTGCTGGGAAGCAATGGAAGTGTAATTCCTTTGTTTAAGAAACAGATTGCGGAAGGAGGACCGGTTACTGTGACCCATCCGGATATTATCCGCTATTTCATGACGATTCCGGAGGCGGTAGCGCTGGTATTACAGGCTGGGGGATACGCCAAGGGCGGTGAAATCTTTGTGCTGGACATGGGCGAACCGGTGAAAATCATGGATCTGGCGACAAATCTTATTAAGCTGTCCGGCTATACACCGGGAGTAGACATGGAGATTAAAATTACCGGATTGAGACCGGGAGAAAAACTCTATGAAGAAATGCTGATGAAAGAAGAAGGCATGCAGGAGACAGATAATCATAGGATTCACATTGGAAAACCCATTCCTATGGACGATGAATGGTTCCTGAAAGAGCTGAAGATTCTGGATGAAGAGTCCAAGGCTGAGTGTATGAATATTAAGGAACTGGTTAAAAAAGTTGTGCCAGAGTATAGGGATGCGGATGAAGTGAATGAAAAGGTAAGTGCATAGAAAAAGCTAATAAAAGAGATACAAATCAGGGGAAGAGAGAATGAAAGAAAATATAAAACCATTTGAAAAAAAAGTATGGCTGGCAAGTCCTTATATCCATGAAAATTCTCGTACATATGTAAAGCAGGCCTTTGACACGAATTGGATGTCTACAGTGGGAGAAAATTTAGACCAGCTTGAAAAAGGTATTTGTGATTATGTAGGGTGTAAGGCTTCTGTAGCGTTGGCATCAGGAACGGCGGCACTCCATCTTGCTGTAAAATTAGCAGGAGTCAAAGAAGGAGATGTAGTGATAACTGTATAATAGGGACAACCAAGAAAAAACCTTGATTTTTCAAGGGTTTCACGAGTTTAGGCCAAGTCCCGAAATTGAAATTTTCTACGGATTGAAGGTAAATTCGAGTACCCGGAGAGGTTAAGATGGCTTCTTGGATACTCTTGGATTGACCCACAATACAGAGTAGAAAAATTCAATAAGGAGGTTTGACTTGAGCCTGGGTTCAGAAACGGAAGATACTGAATGTAGGCTCATTGTCGTGAAAAAAAGTAACATGCAAAGTTGTTACAATGGGGAAGGAATGAGTACATGTTTAGAATTAATCATAGCGAAGCAATTGAATTAGAACATATAGTAAGAAACCTTTATCAGTGTAATCGGGGTGGGGTTTCTGGTATGGCAGACGCAGATTATTTTGAAGGACATCCGATTCAAGCAGCTGTTCTTGTAGTTGCTTATATTCATGCAAAAGGATTGGAAACTTCTTCCACACAATATGACGAATTTCTTTGCAAATATGAATCAATATTTGAGTATTTAGAAGAGAATGATATGGATCAGGAGATTCGCAACTACATTGACGAGTTAGAGGATATTGTAAATCAATACGTTTCCTGAGCGGTTAACGTATAAGAAGAAGTTTTTTATTCAAAGAAGAGTTGAATGATACTGAAAAATACTTAACTGGGAGGATAAGAACATGGCGTTTCATCATACATCGGATATCAAACCGTTCGCTGAAAAAATATGGCTTAGTTCTCCGACTATGCATGGCGAGGAAGCTAAGTATATGATGGAGGCTTATAACACTAATTGGATGAGTACGGTTGGTAAGAATCTAGATGAAATAGAAAAACAGATTGCGGAATTTGTTGGTGTAAAATATGCTGTTGCGTTAAGCGCTGGGACGGCAGCGCTTCATTTGGCAACAAAACTGGCGGGGGAAAAGGTATACGGTCAGGCACGACCCTATGAAGGTACATGCCAGTCGCGAAAAATTCTATGCTCAGATTTAACTTTTGATGCCAGTATTAACCCAGTTGCTTATGAAGATGGCGAAGCTGTGTTTGTGGATACGGAATACGACACATGGAATATGGATCCGATAGCTCTGGAAAAAGCATTTGAACTGTATCCGGAAGCAAAGATTGTTGTGCTGGCACATTTGTATGGCACACCGGGGAAAATCGAAGAACTGAAAGAAATCTGTGACCGGCATGGGGCATTAATTGTGGAAGATGCTGCAGAGAGCTTGGGCGCAAAATATCTGTATCATGGCGAGTGGAAAGAGACGGGCAGTTTTGGAGATTTTAACTGCATTTCATTTAATGGCAATAAGATTATAACTGGATCCAGTGGTGGAATGTTCTTGACAGATTCCAAAGAAGATGCAGACAAAGTGCGGAAATGGAGTACACAGTCAAGAGAGGCAGCACCGTGGTATCAGCATGAAGAAATCGGGTATAACTACCGCATGAGTAACGTGATTGCAGGAGTAGTACGTGGTCAGATCCCATATCTGCAAGAGCATATTGAGCAGAAGAAAGTCATCTATGAAAGATACAAGGAAGGTTTCAAAAATCTGCCGGTTAAAATGAATCCCTACGACGCGGAGAAATCAATTCCTAATTTCTGGCTTAGCTGTTTGATTATTGATGAAGAGGCTATGTGTCGGCAGATTAGAGATGATCGGAAAGCTCTTTATATTTCGGAGAAGGGAAAATCCTGCCCGACGGAGATTTTGGAAACCTTGGTTAAATATAATGTGGAAGGCCGTCCAATCTGGAAACCAATGCATATGCAACCAATGTATAGAATGCATGAGTGCATTGGAAGAGATGGATCCTTGAGAGCAAAGACTAATGCATATATTGCTGGAGGGGTTGCTGATGTTGGTGCTGATATCTTCCAGCGAGGTGTTTGTTTGCCTTCTGATAACAAGATGACAGCAGAACAGCAGGAAAAGATTATTGAAGTTATAAAGGCATGCTTCGAATGAAGCTAGAAATTGTTTTGAGTAAGAGGATGATTGAGATGTATAAGAATTACTTTAAAAGAATAAGTGATTTCGTGCTTTCTCTGATGGCATTAATAGTTTTGTCTCCGTTGTTAATTATGTTGATGCTGATCGGAGTCTTTACCATGAAGGGGAATCCGTTTTTTTGCCAGAAGAGAATTGGATTTAATGAGAAA
Source organism: Blautia sp. An46 (assembly GCF_002161645.1). Classification (NCBI taxonomy): domain Bacteria; kingdom Bacillati; phylum Bacillota; class Clostridia; order Lachnospirales; family Lachnospiraceae; genus Blautia; species Blautia sp. An46. Next base: position 78,100 of record NZ_NFIF01000015.1, read on the forward strand.
GAGTTTAAACTAATAAAGTTTAGGAGCATGAGCAATGCTAAAGATAAAAGTGGAAATCTCTTACCAAACGAGAAGAGGCTTACTAAGTATGGGAAAATATTAAGGACATCAAGTCTTGATGAACTTCCTGAACTAATCAATATTCTAAAAGGAGATAGCGGTATAATAGGGACAACCAAGAAAAACCTTGATTTTACAAGGGTTTCGCTGGCTTAGTCGAATCTGGTTATGATGATTTTTCTGCATGGTTGTGTCGGTTAAGCTAGGAAATTATGTACAAATAAATGGTTTCTTGGATGCTTATTTTGACCCACACTATAAGCCGAAAAATTATGATAAGGAGGTTTGACCTAGCCTGCGGATGCTCTTCAAAAAAGAACATTCACAGGCTAGTTGTCGTGTTAAGGACTCCAAAATTGTTGGGGGGGGGGTAATGGACTATATGAAAAGGAAAAATTGTGAGAATGAATATGAGAAGCAAGTAAGAAAAATTATCTTCATTGAACGATGAAAATTTAAGTTTTTAACAAAAAAGAAAATGCAGGAAAAGTAAGATTAAAACCTGCGGATGGAGAAATACAAATGAAATATAAGAAGCGTAATGTTCGATGGATGCTGGTTGTATATGATTTGCTTGTGTATGAATTATCAGCGGTGTTGCTTTTAGGACTTTATGGTGGAAATGATAAACTTTCCATTTCAGGTATGTTGCAACAGATGGTTCTTGCACTGTTATGTGTATTTTCAATTAGATTGATTGGAAATGTATATGGACAGATTTGGAGATATGGCGGTATTCAGTGTTATATTCGACTGTTATATACAGATGCAATAGCATTTTTTGTCTATTTGATTTTAGAACTGGTTCTTCCAGTTGAGAAAATTACATTTGCGAGAATGCTGTGTTTGATCAGTATAAATCTCTTAGGCGCATTGGCGTTAAGGATGATGTACAGATATGCATATAAATGTAGCAATCAGGAAACGAAGCAGGGGAGATTTTTAGCTTCCTTATTATACACATTCGGTAGAGTAAAGAAAGGAAATGATAAAGAAGTCCAGAAAATAAAAATAGCAATAATTGGAGCTGGACGTGTAGGAGTAAGTTTTGCGGAAGATCTTCTGAATAGTGATGAAGCGGCATACATTCCGAGATGTTTTATTGATATTAATGAAAATAAAGTAGGTCGTGAAATTCAGGGATTACCGGTATGGTCAGAAGATGAAGCAACATTTAGAAAATTGAATGAGTATGAAGTACAGGAAATTGTATTTGCTATACCGTCAATGGATGCAGAAAAGAAGAAAACATTATATGAATACTATAAAAATGCTGGATATAAATTAAAAGTTTATGATTATCCGACTGTTTATGCGGCAGGAGGAAAGCGACATTTAAGAGAATTTGATATTGAGGAATTACTGTTCAGAAAGCCATTGGTGGTATCTGATGAGCATACAAATGAATATTACAAAGGCAAAGTTGTTTTGATTACAGGTGGTGGCGGTTCCATTGGATCGGAGCTGTGTCGTCAGTTGGCAAAGATGCAACCGAAACAGATTGTTATTTTGGATATTTATGAAAATGGCGCATACGATGTTCAGCAAGAATTAAAAATTGCATATGGAAATACTTTAAATCTTCAGATTGAAATTTGTTCTATTACACACAAGAAAGCACTGGAACGTGTATTTGCTAAGTATCATCCACAGATTGTAATTAATGCAGCAGCACATAAGCATGTGCCTTTAATGGAACATAACTGTATCGAAGCCATCTATAACAATGTATTTGGAACACAGAATCTGGTAGAACTTTGTGAAAAATATGAAGCGGAACGTTTCATGATGGTGTCAACGGACAAAGCGGTTAATCCTACGAATGTTATGGGGGCTACCAAGAGAATGTGCGAAATGATTGTACAGAGTGCCAGTACGCATGGAAAAGTGAAGTACAGTGCGACACGTTTTGGAAATGTATTAGGTAGTGCGGGTTCAGTTATTCCGTTATTTAAACGTCAGATAGCTAATGGAGGACCGGTTACAGTTACTGATAAGCGAATTATCCGATATTTTATGACTATCCCAGAAGCATCACAGCTTGTACTTCAAAGTGGTGCTATGGCAAATAATGGAGAGCTTTTCGTATTGGATATGGGACAGCCTGTAAAAATAATGGATTTGGCAGAGAATATGATTCGATTGTCTGGTGTACAGGGAATTGAAATTGTGGAAACCGGATTAAGACCGGGAGAAAAGTTATATGAAGAATTGTTGGTTAAAACAGAAGAATTAGATAAAACAAGTAACAGTATGATATTTATTGAGCGTGATTCAGCATTAAGTGCGGAAGAAATTAATACTCGTCTGAATATGCTTAGAGAAGTTTGTGAAACAGGAGATGATTCACAGGCAAGAGAAGTATTAAGAAAAGCTGTACCAACATTTAAAAAGCCGGAAGAAGTTAATCGAGCTGCTGAATTTGCCGTACATCAAAAAAAGAGCGAGCCTGAAAGGGAAGAAGCAGTAGCTATATAAAATATAACAAGATTGTATTTTTACAAAAATACGGGAAGGACGCATATGCATTACGAAACAAAATCAATATTAGACAAAATTAAAGGTTCTATTATTTTGGCAACAGAAGAGGGCGAACAGGAATATGCAAATGTTGATGCAATTCCAGAGAATCTATTGGATGCTGAAATGATTGTTAGTGCTATTGAGGCAAGAGATAGCAAAATTGTTCTTTATTTGAAAAAGAATGAAATAGTTAAAAATGATCTGAATGCAGATTGGGTAAAAGAAGAGGTAGGAAGAACGGGTGTTGAGCCAGGATTTTTCTAAAATAATCAGTCAGATAAAAGGAGAAAACAATATTATGAAGATTCCATTTTCACCGCCAGATATAACAGAAAAAGAAATTGAACAGGTGTCAGAAGCATTAAGATCTGGATGGATTACAACTGGGCCTAAGACAAAAGAATTAGAGCGAGAGGTTGCAGATTTATGTGGAGTAAATCGTGCAGTTTGTCTTAATTCGCAGACAGCTTGTGCAGAAATGACTTTGCGCTTATTAGGAGTTAAAGAAGGCGATGAAGTCATTACATGTGCGTATACATATACTGCAAGTGCGTCTGTAGTATGCCATGTAGGGGCAAAACTTATTTTAATTGATACTCAGAGAGATTCTCTTGAAATGGATTATGAGCAGTTGGAAAATGCGATTACTGAAAAAACAAAAGTAATTATTCCAGTAGATCTCGGTGGAGTGCCATGTGATTATGATAGGATTTTTTCTATTGTAGAACGTAAGAAAGGCTTATTCCATCCGGCAAATAAAATACAGGAAAGCATCGGCAGAGTGATTGTTATGGCAGATGCAGCACATGCTTTTGGTGCAACCTGGAAAGAGAAACCAGTTGGAAGTATTGCAGATTTTTCAAATTTCAGCTTCCATGCAGTTAAGAATTTTACAACTGCAGAAGGTGGTGCTGCTGTTTGGAAAGATATTGATGGAATTGATAACGAAGAAATTTATCATCAGTATCAGTTGTTATCACTTCATGGTCAGTCAAAAGATGCACTTGCGAAAACGCAGCTTGGGGCATGGGAGTATGACATCATTGGACCTTGGTTTAAATGTAATATGACTGATGTTGTAGCTGGAATCGGACTGGCACAGATGAAGAGATATAAAGGTTTGCTTGAACGTCGAAAAGAAATCATAGGAAAATATGATGCAGCATTTAAGCCAATCGGAATAGAGGTATTAAATCACTATACAGAAAACCACCAGTCATCTGGTCATTTGTATATAACAAGAGTTCCGGGAATTACGTTGGAGCAGAGGCATGAGATTATTGTGAAAATGGCAGAATCAGGCGTTGCCTGCAATGTGCATTATAAGCCGTTGCCAATGATGACTGCATACAAAAATATGGGATTTGATATTAAAGATTATCCTAATGCATATAAGAGATTTGAAAATGAGATTACTTTACCGCTTCATACAAAACTTACAGATGAAGAAGTGGATTATGTGATCGAGCAGTTTAGTAGAATCGTGAAAGAATATATTTAAATGTGATAGAAGAAATAGGAGATACAGATGTTACGAGAATGGGAGAAATTACCAAAATTTATGCAGACGGAGGAAGTTCGTCCATATTATGACAGTTTAAAAAAGAAAAAAATTAGTTTGGCTTTAAAAAGAGGATTTGATGTATTTGCTGCATCTGTTATGCTCGTAACATTTTCTCCTGTATTAATTACTATTTCAATTATGATTGTAAGAGATTCTAAAGGAGGAGTGTTTTATCGTCAGGAGCGTGTTACACAATATGGAAGAAAATTTAAAATATTTAAATTCCGAACAATGGTTGCTAATGCAGATAAAATTGGCACCCAGGTTACCGTATCCAATGACAGTAGAGTTACAAAGGTAGGCGAAAAACTTCGTAAATATCGTTTGGATGAATTGCCGCAGTTAATAAATATTATTTTAGGCGATATGACGCTTGTAGGAACCAGACCGGAAAGTACGCATTATGTAAAGAAGTATACACCAGAAATGTATGCTACGTTGTTATTACCGGCGGGAGTTACATCTGAGGCGAGTATAAAATATAAAGATGAAGCAGAGTTATTGGATAAAGCAGACGATGTGGACAAAGTATATGTAGAAAAGGTTCTTCCTGAGAAGATGAAATACAATCTTGAAAGTATTAGAAAATTTAGTTTTATACATGATATAGGAACAATGATAAAAACAGTTTTTGCAGTGATTAGGTAGGGAGTGTGTATGGAAAAAGGATTAGTATCAGTTATTACGCCGACATATAATTGTGCGAAGTTTATAGGGGAAACAATTGAATCTGTTCAGGCACAAACGTATCAGCAATGGGAAATGATTATTGTTGATGATTGCTCGACAGACAATACAAAAGAAATTGTCGATAAATATATAAAAGAAGATAGTAGAATAAAATATTTTTGTTTAGAAAATAATTCTGGAGCTGCCGTTGCAAGAACAAAAGCAATGGAATTGGCAAATGGGGAATATATGGCTTTTTTGGATTCTGATGATATTTGGCCAGAAGAAAAATTGAAAAAGCAATTAGCATTTATGAAAAAGCATGATGTTGCATTTTCTTGTACAGCGTATGAACAAATTGATGAAAATGGGAAATCATTAAATAAAATTATAAAGACAGTACCAAAGGCTGATTATAATCGAGTGCTTTTAGATTGCCCGGTAGGAAATTCTACGGTTATGTACAACGTAGAAAAGATGGGAAAATTTGAAGTACCTAATATTAGAAAACGAAACGATGATGCTTTGTGGCTTCGAATGTTAAAAAAAGAAAAGTACATTTATGGTATGAAATCGGTGCTTATGAAATATCGAATAAGACAGAATTCTATTTCAAGTAATAAATTCAAAGTGATTAAATATCATTGGATTTTATATAGAAATATAGAACATCTTAGTATAGTTAGAAGTGTTTTTCATATTGCATATTGGTGTGTGATTAAATTGCTAAAAATTAAGTAAGGAAATAAATATGAAAATATCAGTATTAGTTCCTACGTTAGGAACAAGAGAAAAGGAAATTAGACGATTATTAGAAACACTGGAAAAACAGTCATATAAAGACTTTGAAATTATATTTGTAACACAGGATAATCATGAAATTGTAAAAGATATAATTTGTAAATATAGTAATTTGGATATAAAGCAAATTGAAATGAGTGTAAAAGGATTATCACGAGCTAGAAATAGAGGATTAGAGCAGGCATTAGGCGAGATAGTAGTATTATCCGATGATGATTGTTGGTATCCTGCAAATGCATTTGAAATTATTGTAAATGCATTTAAAAAAAGACAATGTGCTAAAATTGTATTATCACAGATTTTTGATCCGGAAAAAAATATTCCATATAAAAATTATACTTCCAACGAAGAGTATGTAAGAAACAAATTACAGCTCATGTCAAAATCGTCTATTGAAGTTGCATTCAAGAAAGATTTAGTGCTGAATAAAAAATTTGATGAACGGTTAGGTTTGGGAAGCGAATTTGTTTGTGGAGAAGAAGTGGATTTCCTTTTAAGTAATTATGAAAAAAATGCAATCTTTTATATACCAGAGGTAACGGTTTATCATAAAAAGAAAGAAAATGGTAGTAGCAACAAACAAATTATTGCTAAAGGGGCAATTTATGGAAAGAATTTTAATATATTTATTTGTTTATTAGTTTTACTTAGAGATTTGATGTTAAAAAAAGAAAATAATTTTAAATACTTTTTTGAGGGATATAATGAATATTTTAAAAGAACAAATTAAACTGTCAGTAGCTTATCCTGGATGGCGTTCGGCAATAAAAAAATTAAAATCAAATAAAAATAAAAAGATTTTTTTATTTGGAACACCTATGCATGGTAATTTGGGGGATCATGCAATCGCAATCCAAGAACAATATTTTTTTGAGGATTTTTTCCCGGACTATGAATATTTTGAAATATTGATGCCTATGTATCATACACAAAAAGAAATAATAAAAAATACAGTAACACCTGAAGATTTAGTTGTAATTTCGGGTGGTGGATGGATGGGGAACTTATGGATACATAATGAATGTGTTATACGTGAGATTGTGCAGAACTATCCCAATAATAAAATTATTATTCTTCCACAAACAGTATATTATACTTCAGACGAACTGGGAGAGAGGGAATACAGAATAACAAATGAAATATTAAAAAAACATAGTAATTTACATATTTTTGTAAGAGAAAGGAAGTCTTACAATTTTATAAAACAAAAATTTGAATTTACAGGAAACTCGGATGTATATTTAGTACCAGATATGGTTTTGTATGGGAAAAATATGATAACAAAGGAAAAATGTACTGGATATGAGAAAGTGATAAATGTATGTATTCGAGAGGATTGCGAATCCGAGCAAGAAAATATTGATGATTTCTATGAAAAAATAAAACAAAATTATAATATTAGAAAAGTTAGTACTGTTATAAAATCGCCAGTTGTTTTAAGAAAGCGAATAAGTGAGTTGCAAAAGTCGTGGGAAACTTTTGAAAATGCAGAAATTACTATAACAGATCGTTTACATGCAATGCTGTTTTCTGTATTAAATGGGACTCCATGCATTGTTTTAAATAATAAAACTGGTAAAGTTTTTGGAGTGGCAGATTGGCTTGATGATACAAATATGATTGTAAGAGCTAATTCGTTAAGTGAAGTGCTTGAAAAATTAAAGAGAACAACTATATGGGAACATAAAAAATATGATAGAGAAAAATTGCTAAACTATTTTGAAGAAATGGCAGACGTAATACGAAAGGATTAAGTATGGAAATTAAAAGATTGTTAGTTATCAATGTACCAATTAAAAATTGTAATCTTAAATGTGAATATTGTTATATTTCAGCATTGAAAGAAAATGAAAAAGGAGCAGCTAAATTTTTATATACTCCAGAGCATGTTGGCAAATGTCTTTCAAAAGAGAGGTTAGGAGGCACTTGTATTATAAATCTAACGGGAGGAGGAGAAACTCTTATTCCGAAAGAAATGCCGCAATATATTTACCAATTATTATTACAAGGACATTTTTTAGAGGTTGTAACAAATGGAACATTGACAAGTCGATTTGATGAAATTGCTGAGTTTCCAAGAAATTTGTTAGAGCATTTGGAATTCAAATTCTCTTTCCACTATGCAGAGTTAAAGAAAAAAGGATGGCTAGATAGATACTTTTCAAATGTGAAAAAGATGTGGGAAAAGGGATGTTCGTTTACTGTTGAGTTAATGCCTTATGATGGATTGATTGATGATATTGATGAAATTATAAATCTTTGTAAATCAGAACTAGGAGCAGCATGTCAAATTACAGTAGGACGAAATGATTTGACTGAGAAAAAAGATCTTTTGACATCTATGTCAAGAAAAGAGTATGAGTCTGTTTGGAGAAAATTTGATTCTACAATGTTTGATTTCAAATTGGATATTTTTCAGAAAAAAATAGATGATTTTTGTTATGCGGGAGCTTGGACTTTGTACGTTGATTTAGGAACTGGGGCTGCTAAGCCATGTTATGGACAGCTTAGTAATCAAAATATATTTAAAAATCCTGAACAACCAATAATCTTTAATCCAGTGGGAAAACATTGCAGACAGCCATATTGTTATAATGGGCATGCATTTTTAACCTTGGGAGTAGTTCCAGAATTAGAAACACCAACATACGCTGATATTCGTAACAGAGTATGTGAAGATGGTAGAGAATGGTTATCGAAAGAAGTTAAAGATGCATTTTCACAAAAATTAGCTGATAACAATGAAGTATGGGATGAAAAGAAAAAGAATAGTTATGAAAGAAAGTATCCGTTTATATTTTTTAAAACGGCATTATATGACTGGAAAGAAATATATAATAAAGTTATAAGAAAACGTAAGAAATAAGGTGCAATATGAGTAATGGACAAAGAAATATAAAACAGAAAAGTACAATACTTGCAATTATATTGGTGATATATATTTATGTTCCATACTTTGCGAATATTTTAGAAAACACTTTTAAAATTTCATCGTTATATGAATATATAATTTATATGATGCTTGCGATAATAGCAATAGGAACGACAATGAGCATGAATAAACGTGTGCTTACATTTTTGTTTGTCTTTTGTTCTGCGATAATCATTAATTATATAGTAGTGCCTTATCGGTATTATGTATTTATAGAAGGTATACAAGCGTTGGTTGGCATAGCAGTTCCATGTTTGTGTGTTTCAAATAATATATTTGATTTAAGAATATTTGTTGAAAAATGGTGGAAATTTTCTAAATTAAATTTACCGTTGGTATTAGTTGCAGTTGTCTTACTTAAACAAGGGCTAGTGCATTATTCAATATTTACAAGTATATGTGTACCAAATGTATTTATTGGTTCTTACATGGTACTTCAGGGAATTGAAAAAAGAAAATGGTTATATATTAATGTTGCCATTAATATTCTTGTGACTGCTGTTTTGGGTGGACGTATGTCTGCAGTAATATCAGCGTGCATGATTTTATTTGCATATGTATATTCAGGTAAAATAAAGTTATGGAAGAAATTAATAATTATTGTAGGACTGGTAGTATCGGCATATATTTTGCTAAACAATTTAATAGATATTTTATATTGGGTAAGCCAAAAACTAGCACAATATGGAATGCAATCTCGAAGTGTTACTTTGTTGATAAATCAAATAAAAAGCAATGAGATATACTTGACCAACAGAGATTATATTTATACGGCATGTGTAGAGTATACAAGAGGTAGAGTCGGTTTGCCAGGAGGATTTGGAATTCCGCTATATATTACTTCGGGTGAATATTATTATGCGCATAATGTTGTTTTGCAATTTTTGACATTTTTCGGAATATGGGGAACTATCATTATTCTTGGAATTACATTGATTCGTGCAAGAACGATAAAGTATATTGCACCTTTAAAGTGTAAAAAATTTATGTATTTTATGCTGCTATGTTATATAGGCATTGGAATGACAGGATCGAGTATATGGATTCATTATTTATCAACTATTTTTATTGCTATTTTCTTTTTTGGAAATAGCAAGATTTATCAGTCAATAGAAGTGAGTTAGATATGAAACTTTTTCTTAAAAAAATCATAAAAAAATATAGAGATATGTCAGTAGAAATGAAAGCTGCGTCTTGGTATGCAGTGGGAAATATAATACAAAAAATTGCGCCTTGGTTGGTAATGATTATACTGACGCATTACTTAGCTACTGAGGAATATGGAATATATAGTATATTTATGTCCTGGCTAGAAATATTTGAGATTATTATAACATTGAGAATATACAGCAATGGTTATGTTGCAGGATTAGTAAGGGACGATGAAAATAGGACAACATATACAGCAACTATGCAATCGTTGAGTATTGTATTGATTGTGATTTGGACGTTAATGTATTTAATGTTTCACAAGGGCATTAATTATATTACTGGAATAAGTACTCCGTTAAGTATACTGATGATATGTTCTTTTATAGGAACTATCAGTTTCGGATTGTGGTCATCAAGACAAAGAGTTGATAACCAATATAAGAAAATGTTATTTGCAATAATTGTATATGGTCTTATCGGACCTATCGTTGGTGCATTAACCGTTTTCCTTAATTTAGATAATCCTATATTTTATGTTATAGCTACAAGGACAGTAATCCAGTTAGGGGTTGCAATTCCGTTTTTTATATCAAATTATAAAGGTACGTCCACATTATGGAAAAAAGACTATGCAATAGATGCATTGAAATATAATTTGCCATTGATGCCATATTACTTATCGATGATATTATTAAATCATTCGGATCGTTTAATGATACAAAAAATTGATGGTTATGAAGATGCTGCTTTATATAGTGTATCATATAGTGCAGCCATGGTCATCTTTGTTATAAGTGGTGCGTTGAATTTATCTTTACAGGCATGGCTGTTTAAGGAATTAAAATTAAAGGATTCGTCGAAAGATAAAAGTAAATTGATAACAGTCGGTACAATTATAGTTGCTTTTTGCGCTATTGCGGAAATTGTGATGGCTCCAGAAATAATTTTGATTTTAGGAGGGAAAAAATATTTAGAGGCAATATGGGTTATGCCACCATTAGCAATTAGTGTTATTGTTATGTATATATATCAACAATATGTAAATATCTTGTTCTATTATAAAAAGACGAAATTTATTTTGTTTGCGTCAGTATTTGCAGCAGTGTGTAATATAATTTTAAATGCTATTTTTATTCCGATTTTTGGATATGTTGCTGGTGGATATACGTCATTAGTAAGCTATTTAATAGTCATGATTTTATATTTTGTATTAGCAAGAAAAGAATGTATTGATAATGAGATACAAATGAAAAATTATTTTAATACAAAATTGCAAATGACAATACTTATAGGTACGAGTATTGTGGCATTGTCTATGGTTGCTGTATATAAAAATGCAGTTGCTAGATATTTGTTGGCTTTAATGATGTTTGTATTATTGGTTGCAACAAGGAAAAAATGGATACCAGAACTGAGAAAAGGAAAGAAAGTATGAAAAAGAAAAAACAATTAATTTTTATGTTATTTTTTCTCATAATACTTTTTACAGTAGGATATATAATTTTACCACGTATTAGAGTAAAAATTGAACAAGAGAAATGTGACAAAATATATGCAAATAAAATATTAAAATTGCCGGACAAAGAAAAAGCTAATGTAGGATTTACGTGTACAGGGCTTTATTGGGATAAAGAAGAAGAGAGTTTTTTTATAGGGAATGCAGGTAAATATAAGCCTAATGATAAGACTTTCCAGGCTTCTATCGAAATAGTTGAAAAGGATTTTTCGGCTATTAAAGGAGATATACCTTGTTATTTAAAATTTGAGAATATGAGAGATATACAAGGAGTTACTAAGTCAACAGATGGAACTATCTGGTTATGTTCTTATGGAGAAAACAAAGTTCGCCATATAGACGAAAAAGGAAATGAATTAGGAAATTTTGATATAAAAGAACCATCTGGCATTGCAAATGATAGTAGGAGTAACACGCTTTGGATTTTGACGAATAATTATTTATATAATTGTTCATATGATGGCGTAGTACAAAAAACAATTAAAATACATATAAAAGGACAAGATCAATTGTTTTTAGACGAAAAAAATGATTTGATATATTTTTCAGCAGGTGCAGACTATCATGGAGATAGCTATATTTATACAGTTGACTTAAAAACAAGTAAAGTTAAACCATTATATGTATTGAAAGATTCATATGCAATTGAAGGGATTACGATTGTTGATGATGTATTGTATGTGCTAAATGATGGTTATTATCATGACGCTGAAACGCCAATCAATCAAGTTAATATGTATTTTTTAAATAAGATACAAACCAAAGAAAATTATCAGTAAATGGGGGAAAATATAATGAAAATAGCAGTAGCAGGAACAGGATATGTAGGACTTTCTATTGCCACATTGTTATCTCAAAATCATGAGGTAATGGCAGTTGATATTATCCCGGAAAAAGTCGAGAAGATCAATAAAAGGATTAGTCCGATTCAGGATGAATATATTGAAAAATATTTGAAGGAAAAAGAGTTAAATCTGACAGCTACGTTAGATGCGGAATCTGCGTATAAGGATGCTGATTTTGTTGTTATTGCTGCACCTACAAACTATGACAGCAAGAAAAATTTCTTTGATACGTCAGCAGTAGAAGCTGTGATTAAGCTGGTTATTGAATATAATCCAGATGCAATTATGGTAATTAAATCTACAATTCCGGTAGGGTATACTGCAAGCATTAGAGAGAAATTCCACTGTGATAATATTATCTTTAGTCCGGAATTTTTACGAGAGTCAAAAGCATTATATGATAATCTGTACCCATCCAGAATTATTGTGGGAACAGATGTTGAAAATGCCAGATTGGTAAAAGCTGCGAACACGTTTGCTGGATTGCTGCAGGAGGGCGCAATTAAAGAAAATATTGATACTTTGATAATGGGATTTACAGAAGCAGAAGCGGTGAAGTTGTTTGCTAATACATATCTGGCTCTTAGAGTATCATATTTTAATGAGCTTGATACTTATGCAGAAATGAAGGGACTGAATACACAGCAGATTATTAATGGGGTATGCCTTGATCCTAGAATTGGTTCTCATTATAACAATCCGTCATTTGGTTATGGTGGATATTGCTTACCAAAAGACACAAAACAGCTTCTGGCAAATTATGCAGATGTTCCTCAGAATATGATGTCTGCAATCGTTGAGTCTAATAGAACAAGGAAGGATTTTATAGCAGATCGTGTATTACAAAAAGCTGGATATTATGCTTATGGAGATGAAAATACATATGATGCTTCTATGGAAAAAGAGGTTGTAATTGGTGTATACCGTCTTACTATGAAATCAAATTCAGACAATTTCCGCCAGTCTTCTATACAGGGAGTTATGAAGAGAATTAAGGCTAAAGGGGCATCGGTTATTATTTATGAACCAACATTGGAAGATGGAAGCACTTTCTTTGGAAGCAAGGTTGTGAATGATCTGGATAAATTTAAAGAACAGAGCCAGGCAATTATAGCAAATAGATATGATAGTTGTTTGGATGATGTGAAAGACAAAGTATATACAAGAGATTTGTATGGCAGAGATTAAAAGATGATTGGAAATGCATTGCAATTTATACATCGATTGATAGTGCAGTATTGTGAATCGCCGGTTTCATCTCCGATAACATGGTGTTTGGGGATTATTTGGATAATAAAATCAATACATGCTCTGTACAAAATGAAAGTAAAAACAGATGAGTTGGTTGCTGAAAAGGAAGCAAAAGAGGTTTCAGAAGCCATTAAGGATCTGGATATTTTAACTGAAAAAAGCAAGGAAGAGAATCAGGATATTAGAACTTTAATGTTTGAAAATTTAAAAGAATTGAAGGAGTTCTATGTTATCTGTAAACAGCAAATTAGAAAATCTTTTTCAGCAGCTATGTTCTCATGCTTTGCAGGATTTATGCTTTTTGTTTTGGCAGTCATTATATTTTTATTAGGTGGAAATAATTCAGCATCATTTATGGCTGGTTTATCTGGAGCGATAGTAGAGATTGTGTCTGGTCTTTACTTCTGGATGTATAGGGAAACATCTAAACAACTTGCAAAGTACCACAAACGATTGGAGGCAACCGAGAAATATTTAATTGCTTTGCAGATTATCGAAATGTTGCCAGAAGAAAATAGAATCGAACAATATGGAAAATTAATGGATTATATTTTTGAAAATGTAAATAAACAATAGTATTTACGGGGAGATAAAAATAAAATGTGTGGAATAGTTGGTTTTACTGGAAGACAGCAGGCAGCACCTATTTTATTAAATGGTCTGTCTAAATTAGAGTACCGAGGGTACGATTCGGCTGGAATCGCTGTGCGAGATGGGGAGCGTCTGGCACAGGTGGTTAAAGCCAAGGGAAGATTAGGCAATCTGATTGAAAAAACAGATGAAGGAAAAGCACTAATAGGAACATGTGGAATCGGACATACACGTTGGGCAACACATGGCGAGCCAAGTCAGATTAATGCACATCCGCATGTATCTGGAAATTGTACAAGATCAGGTTCTGGAGAAGTAGAATCAGAAGTGGTTGGAGTACACAATGGCATTATCGAAAATTATACGGAGCTTAAAGAAAAATTATTAAAGCATGGTTATACTTTTTATAGTCAGACTGATACAGAGGTAGTAATCAAATTAGTGGACTATTATTATAAGAAGTATAATCTCGGACCGATTGATGCGATTGCCAAAACAATGGTTCGTGTGCGTGGTTCTTATGCCTTGGAACTTATGTTCAAAGATTATCCGGGAGAAATTTGGGTAGCAAGAAAAGACAGTCCAATGATTATTGGAGTGACAGACGGCGAAACTTATGTGGCTTCTGATGTTCCGGCTATTCTGCAATATACCAGAAATGTTTATTATATTGGTAATCTGGAATTTGCCAGATTGACACCTGGAGAAGCTCATTTCTTTAACCTTGATGGGGATGAGATTGAAAAGCAGACAACAGAAATTAAGTGGGATGCCGAGGCAGCAGAAAAAGCAGGATTTGAACACTTTATGATGAAAGAGATCCATGAACAGCCGAAAGCCGTTCAGGATACTTTGGGTTCTGTCATAAAAAATAATTGTATTGATTTATCATCAGTTGAAATTACAGAAGAAGAAATTCGGAAATTTGAACAGATATATATTGTTGCATGTGGTTCAGCTTGGCATGTTGGAATGGCAGCGCAGTATGTGATAGAGGACTTGGTGGATGTTCCAGTAAGAGTGGAGCTTGCATCTGAATTTAGATACAGAAAAATGCCAATAAATAAAAATTCATTGGTTATTGTCATCAGCCAATCGGGGGAAACAGCAGATACTTTAGCAGCTTTGCGTTTGGCAAAGGAAAAAGATATAACAACTCTGGCAATCGTAAATGTGGTTGGCAGCAGTATTGCTCGTGAGGCAGATAAAGTATTCTATACTCTTGCTGGTCCGGAAATATCAGTGGCAACGACAAAGGCTTACAGCGCTCAGCTTGTAGCAATGTATTGTCTTGCTGTTCAATTTGCCAGAATTAGAAATACCATTACAGAAGAGCAGTATAGTAATTACATTACTGAGTTATTGACAATTCCAGATAAGATTCAGAAAATCTTGCAGGATAAGGAAAGACTGCAATGGTTTGCTGCGAAATATGCTAATGCACATGATGTGTTCTTTGTGGGCAGAGGAATTGATTATGCGATTTCCCTGGAGGGTAGTTTAAAGCTGAAAGAAATTTCTTATATTCATTCTGAAGCATATGCAGCCGGGGAATTAAAGCATGGTACAATCAGTCTGATCGAGCCAGGAACATTGGTAATTGGTGTATTGACACAGAGTGATCTTTACGAGAAAACCATCAGTAATATGTTGGAGTGCAAGAGTCGTGGTGCGTATTTGATGGGACTGACAACATATGGAAAATATGAGATTGAAGATCAAGTAAATTTTGCAGTTTATGTTCCGAAGATAGATGAACACTTTGTAGGAAGTCTGGCAGTTGTTCCGTTGCAGCTAATGGGATATTATGTCAGCGTGGCTAAAGGGTTAGATGTAGACAAACCTAGAAATCTGGCAAAAAGCGTTACTGTAGAATAAGATATGAATACTCTGGCACTGGTGGTTGCCAGAGTATCGGTATAATATGATTGGATTGACACGAAAAAAGGAGAAAGTATGAAAGTATGGCTTAAGGCAGGTGTGATTATATTTTATGTTTTGGGATATTGTTTTTTGAGAAAACGTATGCGGAGGGATATAGTCAAATTATTTAAAGCATACATGCTATTGATGATTTTTTTGCTTTCGCTCTTGCCGGAACCATTTATGCTGAAGCATTTAGGGATAACACTTCGGGCGGATACCCTGGTGCTATGGATGGCAGGGATAGAGGCAGTGGATGCATGGGATGAATATAAAAGAGAGAAGAATAAAAATAAAAGCAATCATGGCAGTGGTGTAAAGAAAAATGGGAAGAACAAAAAAGAAACCAGGGTATGATCAGAACAGAATAATGGAACAGTTCCAGAATTGTATTGTAGAAGCATATACTTCGGGAATGATTGATGGATCAGGTATTTCGTTAAGGCAAGTATCAGAAGAATTTGGCATTACATTGATGAAAACACGAAAAATATTGATTACTGCAGGTGTATATCATACTGAGAACAGTGAGAAGATTAACTCAATGCGAGAGCAGGGAATGAGTATTCCGGAAATAATGAAAGCAACTGGTTTGAGCAAGTCGTCTGTACATTCCTATTTGCCATATACTAAAATAATCTACAATGTAGATGAACTTAGTCTTTATGCAGAGCGTTGCAGGATGTATAGGAAAAGAAAGCAAGCCGTTGAGCAATTACAGATATGTAAGGAGGCTTCCTTGGAATGTGTGGAGAAGTATCTGTGGAGTACGATTGAAATTTTTTCTGGATATTCCTTTACAACGGTAAAAGGATTACGATTTCGGTATGCTGTAAACGGAAATGAAATACAGATTAATCGAAAGAAAAAATCTATAACGAGAAGTAGTGTGAAAGTTGCTCTAAAAGTGACGTTGGAGGAGAAAGGAAATATAAGCGGACCGAAAAAATTAGAAGTATTTGGTGCCAGTTATTTATATTCGATGTTCTTGAGATTTGGGTTGATTGATACAGAAAGGAAATTGAATGGATATTTACCAGATATGGACAACATATAATAGGCAATGGTCAAGATATGAAATATTAGCTTTTGCGGGAGTATTGATACTGGTATGTACAGCAATGGCAGTGTGTGTACACAGAAAGAAACTGAGCATAATTCAGGCAGTAGCAGTATTGGCATTGGTGGTGTTCTTGGGAATTGTGTTTGGCTCAACTGTATTTACCAGGACAGGAACTATTCGGCAGTATGAATTAGTACCATTCTGGTCATGGAGAGATATTATTCGTTACCATGATTGGACATTATTAAAAGAGAATTTGCTGAATTGTATATTGTTATTGCCAGCCGGAGTCTTGCTTCCCATAATTGCAAATCATAAGATAAAGTGGTATCAGGCTCTGGCTGTAGGAATATTGGTATCAGCAATAATAGAGTTTAGCCAGTTGATTTTTATGCGTGGCTTATTTGAATGGGACGATATGATTCATAATGGACTGGGCTGTATGATTGGCTGCCTTTTTGCAAATATTTTCAGGAAAAAGAAAAATAGGGATTGACGAACATATGTTCTAATAGTATAATCATAAATGTGAAAGGAAACAGGAGGTCAGCCCTGTTCCCTAGCATGAAATCTATTGGATGAGCAACAGTAAAATACTGTTTCGGGATGGCTCGTCAAAACTCATCAGCGGTTTTCTTTCCCTTATCCGTATGAGTGATTTTATATTACTTGGAGGACTGGAGATGAGATCAGATTTGAAAACAGATTATATACAGAGAGATACAGAGAGAGCAGGACAAACAGAAAAAGCATTATATTTATTGAATACAATCAGTGCTATTACAGATCGGGGAAATAATGCGGAGGTCAGACGTAAAAAGGATGGCTCTTTGACTGTATATGAAGTAAAAAAGAATATCGTAACCGTTTAATAAATTGGTATTGAGCGAAGGACTAATAGGAGTCAGAAACATTCAGAAAAAAGGATGTTCCTGGCTCCTTTTTTGTTATTCTGATTCAGATGCATCTTTCGGTGCAGTAGGAGCAGTAAGGCAGTTTTTCAGGATGCATGATAACTCACGATCATCTTCGTGAAGAATATGGTATGTTTTTTCAAGGGAAGATACGTTAGATAATTTTGCCAGTTCTTTTATTGATATGGACAGAGGAATATCTTCCTTTAATGTACCTTTCGGTAAAGCATAGTATACTTGAGCAATATTCAAATAATTTTCAAGATTTGTGCGGAAAGCCGGATCAAAATCTTCCTGCTTCAAAAGCGTGTCTACAGTTTCCTTTTTAATAATGATATGCTTTTCCTGTATTCTGAGAAGCCCCTCGATTAATGATTGGGTATCAGGATCTATCACAGGATATTGCTGCATATTACATAAACGTAAGTAGGTAATCATCCGTATCTTGACAAAATATGAAAATCCCCCAGTATTTACCGGGGGAAAATTAGTCTCTCATTTTTTCAGTTTGCTGCGGCAGTCAGCCGGCAGGCTGTTGGAC
>NZ_NFIF01000016.1:0-94905 GCF_002161645.1 Blautia sp. An46
TGAAAAAGAAACGATTTGTGATCAGCATGAATCCGGAAGAGTTTTTGGAGCAGGTTTTGAATTTTTAAAAAGTCAATTTTTTTAAATGAGGGAGGAAAAAGATTCATGCGTACGTCGTGCCCCTGTACCAGGTAACCCTTGACCTGCTGTATAAAGGAGAAGTACTGGATACCTGGAGCCGGAGGATCGGCCTTCGGACTATGACCATGTGTGTAGAAAAAGACCAGTGGGGCGAATCTTTTGCCCACATGGTAAATGGCGTAAAATACTTTGCCATGGGCGGAGATTACATTCCTGAAGAACACCTTCTTGGAAGGCTCAGCTCCCAGAAGCGCCGCCGGCTCCTGGAGGATGCCAGACTGGCCAACTTCAACAGTATCCGTGTATGGGGCGGCGGCTACTATCCCGACGACGAATTCTTTGACCTTTGCGATGAGCTGGGCCTGGTAGTCTGGGAAGACTTTATGTTTGCCTGCTCCGTTTATGAGCTTACAGCCAAATTTGAAGAAAATATCACTCGGGAATTTATAGACAATATCAAACGCCTCCGCCATCATGCCAGTCTGGGCCTGTGGTGCGGCAATAATGAAATGGAGTCCTTTGTCAAAGACGGACTGTGGGTTTCTAAACCATCTGAGGTCCGGGATTATCTTTTCATGTTTGAGCGCATCATCCCCAAAGTTCTCCAGAAATACGACCCGGAAACCTTTTACTGGCCCTCCAGCCCTTCTTCAGGGGGCTCCTTCGACGATCCCCAGGACCCCAACCGGGGAGACGTGCATTTCTGGCAGGTATGGCACGGAAACAAACCGTTCTCCGAATATAGAAAGTACGGTTTCCGCTATCTTTCTGAGTTCGGATTCCAGGCCTTCCCTTCGGTCAAAACAGTGGAGGAGGGAATCAGCGATGATCCTCAGGACTGGAACATCTTCTCCTATGTAATGGAAAAGCATCAGAGAAATGACGCTGCCAACGGAAAAATCCTGTATTACCTCCAGCAGACCTACAAGTACCCTTACGATTTTTCCTCCCTGGTATATGCCTCTCAGCTTCTTCAGGCAGACGGCATCCGCTATGGAGTAGAGCACTTCCGGAGAAACCGGGGACAGTGTATGGGTGCAGTTTACTGGCAGTTAAATGACTGCTGGCCCGTAACTTCCTGGTCTTCTATCGACTACTACGGACGGTGGAAGGCTCTTCACTACTATGCAAAGCGGTTCTTTGCTCCGGTAATGATCTCCTGTGAAGAGCAGAACTGGATGACTGCTTCTGCAGATATGAACCACCAGCATTTTGCCTTTGAAAAGTCTATCCGCTTAAATGTGGCAAATGAGACAAAAGAGGAAAAACATCTCACAGTAAAATGGGCTCTGAGAAAAGCCGACGCATCTGTGATACGGGAAGAATCCCAGGAAATCACCGTAGCTCCCCTCTCTGCCTGTTGGCTGGATAAAGTGCTCCTTCCAGAAGCCGATTTGTTTGAGGAATATGTAAGCTATCATGTAGAAGAAAATGGAAATATTCTTTCTTCCGGGACCGTCATCTTCTCCTACCCTAAATATTTCCACTATGTAGACCCTCAGCTTCAGGTTCAGGTAGATGGAGATGAACTGGTAGTAAAAGCTTCTTCCTATGCAAAAAGCGTGGAGATTCTCAATGAAAAGGAGGATCTTGTTCTGGAAGACAACTATTTTGATATGAACGGCGGAGAACGAAGAGTAAAAATTTTAAGAGGAGAGCCTGTAGGCCTCCGAGTCCGCAGCGTATACGATATCGGACGTTAAGAGTATAAAAGCGATGTTCCGAGAGGTCCATAGGCTTCTCGGAACATTAAGATTTTCAGAGAGGAAGGGATGGAGAAATGTCAGCAGTAAGTGATTTTATTCGGAAAAGTTTTAAAGAAGGAGATGATATCCGGGACGCCGGATTGACAACCCCTGAAGATGTGATTCGGTATGACGATATTCTCTATGGTTCTGACCCCAAATGGCAGGTACTGGACGTTTACCGGCCAAAGGACAGAGCAGGGGAAAAACTCCCTGTCATCGTCAGCGTCCACGGCGGCGGCTGGGTATATGGAGATAAGGAGCGATATCAGTATTACTGCATGAGCCTGGCCCAAAGAGGATTTGCAGTTGTAAACTTCACCTACCGCCTCGCACCGGAGTTTAAATATCCGGCGCCTTTAGAAGACACAAACCTGGTCTTCTCCTGGGTATTTGCTCATCAGGAAGAATATGATTTTGATACCCGCCATATTTTTGGAGTAGGGGATTCTGCAGGAGGAAATATCCTTGGCCTCTACTGTGCAATATGTACCAATAAAGAATATGCCCGGAAATACAGTTTCCAGACTCCCCAGGGCTTCGCTCCTCAGGCTGTAGCCCTCAACTGCGGCGCCTATGTGGTAGACTCAGAGCAGCTCTCTCCAAATGAACAGACCCTGGCGCTGATGGCTGACTACCTTCCTCGGAAGGGCACCAAAGAAGAGCTGGAACTTCTAAACGTGGTTTCCCATGTGACAGAGGACTTCCCTCCAGTCTTTCTTATGACGGCCACAGGAGATTTCTTAAAGGAGCCCACCCTCCTGATGGCCTCTGCCCTGACCCGGTGCAGCGTGCCCTTCCAGTATCACTTTTATGGAGATAAAGACAATCTCCTTCCTCATGTATTTCACTGCAATATGAAATCAGAAGATGCAAAGAAATGCAATGACGAAGAGTGCGCATTCTTTCTGAGTTTCTGCTGAACAGAAAAATTGGAAAAGCCAAAGTTCTAAGATCGTATAAAAAAGAAAATCCCCTCAGAGGCCTCTTGCTGGTATAAATAAGCAGAGATCCTGGGGGGATTCTTTCTTTTTATTCTTCAGGAGCCAAAATAGCATTTGCTTGACAGGCTCGGGGCATATATTCCTCTGCCATATAAAATGTTATTTGTTATCTGCCGCTGCCTGCAGCTTCACGATCAGTTCCTGAATTTCTCCGGTACTCATTCCCATAAAGCTTCTCAGAGTTCTGAGAGGAGAATTCTCCATCATCTTCAGGGACATCTCCTTGCTGATTGCTTCAGAAGCTGCGCTTTCTTCCTCTTCATCGCCTGAAGAGCCGCCCATATGCTGGATAAGACTGTCTGTCATTCCCTCAATTACAGCTTTTGTCCTTGGATTTTCCAGAAGTTCTCCGATAGTTGTATTCATGTGTACATGGATAGGCAGTTCTGTAGTGCTTTCTACATATACAGTTTTCTTTAAGCGGATGTCTCTGGAGGAAGCTGCTGCCAGGATTTCATATTCTCCGGAAGCTGCATACCAGTCATGGATCTGGGTATTGTACCATGCAAAGCTTCTCTTATCCAGCTCCATTTCCACAGTCTTCTCTTCCTGAGGCTGAAGCTCTACCTTTACAAAGTTTTTCAGTTCTTTCACCGGACGGCAGGCAGCTCCGGTCTTGTCTGCCACATAAAGCTGTACGATTTCTTTTCCGGCTCTGTCTCCTGTATTCTTTACTTTCAGGGTAACCTTTAAGGTATCTGTATCTTTAATCCTGTCTGCTGAAAGCTGAAGGTCGCTGTATTCAAAAGTGGTATAGCTGAGGCCATATCCAAAGGGATAGCGTACCGGCATTTCTTTTGTATCATAATAGCGGTATCCTACAAATACCCCTTCATTATACGCTACTGTCTGACCATCTCCCGGGAAGTTCAGATAAGATGGATTATCGGCAAGTTTGTAAGGAATTGTCTCTGCCAGTTTTCCACATGGATTTGCCTTTCCGAAAAGTACATCTACTTCTGCCTGGCCTACAGCCTGTCCTCCCAGATAAGCTTCCAGGATTCCCTTTACCTCATCTGCCCAGGGCATTTCCACTGGAGAACCATTGTGAAGAACAACTACTACATTTTCCTGTACCTTTGCGATTTCAGAAATCAGGGTATTCTGGCATTCCGGCATTCTCATGTGGCTTCTGTCATATCCTTCCGACTCAAAGGCATCGGGAAGTCCCGCAAAGATAACTGCCACATCTGCTTCTTTTGCAGTCTCTACCGCCTGATTCAGCATATCCTGGTCAATAACGTCTTCTTTAATGTCATAGCCCTGAGCATAAGTAACCTGGGCCACCTCTTTTGCAGCTTCCAGAGCGCCGGTGATCTTGAAGGAATTGATGTGAGAGCTTCCTCCGCCCTGGAATCTGGGAGCCTCTGCGAATTTTCCGATAAAAGCGATCTTCTTTCCCTGGGTTGGAAGAGGAAGTACCCCCTCATTTTTCAGAAGTACCATAGACTCTGCCTCTATCTTCGCAGCCAGCTTGTGGTCTTCCTCTTTGTCAAATTTACCTTCCTGACGGTTATCTGCAAACTTGAAGACAATGTTCAGGATTCTTTCTACAGCTCTGTCCAAAACAGCTTCATCCAGCTCTCCATTCTTTACAGCTTCTACGATTTCTTTATCTGTAGTGCCGCCGCTTGCAGGCATTTCCAGTTCAAGTCCTGCTTTTAAGCCTTTTACACGGTCATTCACTGCCCCCCAGTCGGACATTACATAACCATCAAAGCCCCATTCATCTCTCAGAACTTCTGTAAGAAGCCAGTGGTTTTCTGAAGCAAACTCTCCATTGATCCGGTTATAAGAACACATAACCGTATCCGGCTTTCCTTCTTTGATGGCAGTTTCAAAAGCAGCCAGATAGATTTCTCTTAAAGTTCTTTCATCTACTTCTGAAGAACAGGACATTCTCCTGTGTTCCTGATTATTTGCTGCAAAATGCTTAATAGAAGTTCCCACATTTTTAGACTGTACGCCCTTAATGTGAGCTGCAGCCATCTGAGAAGCCAGGTATGGGTCTTCTGAAAAATACTCAAAGTTTCTTCCGCAGAGAGGTGAACGTTTAATATTCACTGCAGGTCCCAGAATTACAGACAGGTCCTCAGCCTGGCATTCATCACCGATTCTCTCTCCCATTTCCTCCAGCAGATCTCTGTCAAATGAGCATGCTGTAGCACAGGCAGTAGGGAAGCACACGGCCTTGATACTTTCATTCAGTCCCAGGTGATCAGCCTCTGCCGCCTGTTTTCTCAATCCGTGAGGTCCGTCGCTGACCATCACTTCCGGAATTCCCAATCTCTCTACTCCTTTTAAATGCCAGAAGTCCTTTCCCGAGCACATACCGGCCTTTTCTTCCAGGGTCATTTCCCTGATAATCCCTTTTACATCACGTTTCATTTCTATCGCTCCTTTGCAATGTCTTTATGGCTTAAAGCTATCACAAATCCCCGCAAAAAAATATCATGTTTTTGCTGTTTTTATTATTTAAATGCTGCATTTTTTCTGGTATCCTATAAATGATACGATTACCTAAATATGCAAAACCCGAAAG
Organism: Blautia sp. An46; assembly: GCF_002161645.1. Taxonomy (NCBI): domain Bacteria; kingdom Bacillati; phylum Bacillota; class Clostridia; order Lachnospirales; family Lachnospiraceae; genus Blautia; species Blautia sp. An46. The sequence continues at coordinate 5,373 of NZ_NFIF01000016.1, forward strand.
CCCCTGGAGATAAAGCAGGGGGGCTTCCTGCTACAGCAGTTCAAAGTTGGGAATCACCGGAATCGGGTATCTATCTGATAAAAGTTCTATGAAAAATCATTCTGGGAGAAAAATTATGAGTATTTTTGAGAAAGATAATTTTGATTTTTTGGACAAAAAAACACGGCAGATCCTCCTGGCCTCCAGGGAATCTTTTGTTCCCCATACTCCCTACCGTTACGAAAAAGACATGCTGGAAGCAGTGCGTATGGGAAATCTTGTCCTGGCCAGAAAATGTGTGGAAAATTTAGATAAAACCGGCCAGGCCGGAAAGCTTAGTACCAATCCTCTGCGCCAGGAGCAGATTATTTTTATCTCTTTTATCACCCAGATCACCAGAGCTGCTATGGACGGAGGAGTCCCTGAAGATCTGGCCTACGCTATGAGCGACAGCTATATTCAAACCTCTGAAGAATGCACCTCAGTCTCTCAGATAGAAGGCCTTCGAAACCGGGCTCTAAAAGATTTTGTCAGTGCCGTAAAACATAAGCAGGAATCACCGCCCTATTCCAAAGCCATCCGCAGCGCCATCCACTATATCCACAGCCATATCCAGGAAAAGATTTCCCTGGAGCAGTTAGCGGACGCCTCCGGGTTGAGCAGCGGAAGGCTTTCTCATCTCTTCAAGGAAGAGACGGGAATGAGTCCACTTTCTTATGTGCAGAAAGAGCGGCTGGAAACTGCCAAGTCCATGCTTCTGTACACAGATTATCCTCTGTCTGAAATCAGTGCTGCCCTGTGCTTTTCCAGCGAAAGCCATTTCATTAAGGTATTCCGGGAATATACAGGAAAGACTCCCGGCAGGTACCGGAAGTCTCAGAGTTGAGGGCAGTCTATAATTTACAGTCCATAATAAACCTGATAATTTTTAATCCGTGCAGTTTAAGTAGCTCCTTACGGTTATAAAGGGACTTTTTGGATCTACAACCGTACTTTCAGCCAAGATCCTACGGTTATAAATCGATTTTCTGGGTCTACAACCGTATCTTTAGCCGGTTTCTTACGGTTATAAAACGACTTTTCAAATCTGCAACCGTACTTTCAGCCGAGGCCCTACGGTTATAAATCCGCTTTCTGAATCTGCCACCGTACCTTATAGCTTACTACCAAAAAACTCGCCTTCCCAGATGCGCCGGGACAATCTCAATATTTCCTTAGGGGCAATTTTCAATTTTTTCCAGCCCTTTTCTCAAACTTTCCTGCTCTTCCAAAGACAGGTCTGTATTTCCCAGGATTTCCCGGAGGGTGCGTTTATCTGTCATCAGCCAGAATCCCTCTATGCCTTCTCTTCTGGTGATCTCTCCTGCGGCAGGTCCTATGTGGTCTGCCACCTGCTGCCGGTTTTCTTCCAGCCATTTCAGGAAAGGCTCCATCACAGGGGCGGCTTTTTCACAATGCCGCAGATAGCCCAGGGTACATTCCAGAGAAAGGTAGTCGTCATAGTCTCCTGTCACATGTTTTGGGCAGACAGGGGCTGTCATGGTCTTCTCTCCAAAGTCTCCCAGCACATCCCTCAGCCATGCAATACTGTCTTCCGTCCACCGGGGCGCCCGGCTGCACAGATGGGAATCTTTATATTGAACGGAAGTATCCCCTGTGGAAAATCCGTGAGGTCCGTAGGCGTATATATGAGTTTCAAAGGAAACCCCGTTTTTGGCCAGAGCGGTTACAAATTCCAGAGAGTTTTCTATGGGGACTACGCTGTCATCCCTGGTGGCAAAAACAAAGCAGGGACAGGTATGTCTGTCTACCGCCGATACCACATCGGGAGCTGTCTCTTCGCAGTTTTTCACCATGTCTCCCAGGGTTACCGCATATCCCAGCACAGCCGCTGCAGGCCTGTGTTCTGCCATCGTGGCCCCACAGGCCGCCAGATGTCCTCCTGCAGAAAAGCCTAAAACAGCAATCTTATCTTTGTATACCTTCCACTCTCCCTCTTTTGACTGTATCAGCTCCATAGCTGCCTCATAGTTATTCAGAGGATTTGGCCATGCGGCGTCTTTGCCTATGGAGTATTGGAGAATAAATACCTGAAACCCGGCTTTCAGAAAAGCCATGGCAGGCGGGTCCGCTTCCCGTTCAGAGCAGTACTGATAGCCCCCTCCCGGAATGATCAGCATTCCCGGACGCTTCTCAATATAGTCAAACCTTCCCTCTGTCTCTTGGATATAGGCAGTAAGGGTCACATTTCTTTCCTCATTAAGTACGATCTTCTCTATATTCATAGTCTTCCTCCCATATCAGTCCAGGGGACCGCTGCATTAAGATAAAATCGAGAATATTTATACATTTTATTGCTCAGTCTGCGTTGCTTTGAGCCTATGGTCTCAAAGCCATACTCGACAAATTCGCATAAAATGTATAAATATTCCTGATATACGCTTAATGCAGCAGCCCCCTGGTCCTGCAGTTTATCTTTTATTTCAGATGGTCTACTGCTGCCCGCTCAATGGCCAGACCTTCTTTGTATCTTACCATAAATTCATCAAAGCCTTTGACATCATTCTCATCCGGCTGTACTTCAACGCCTTCCTGTCCAGCAAAGACTTTATTATCCAGATACTCTTCCAGAGTCTCTCCTTCTTCTTTATTGATCAGATAGGAAGCCAGTACCGCAATACCCCAGGCGCCGCCTTCTCCTGCTGTCTCCATAACAGTTACAGGAGTATCAATAGCTGCAGCCAGGATATTCTGTCCTACGCCTTTGGTCTTGAACAGACCTCCATGTCCCAGGATCTTGTCCAGTTTCACGCCTTCTTCCCTCAGAAGGATATCCATACCAGTCTTTAAAGCGCCCAGAGAAGTGAACAGATTTACTCTCATAAAGTTTGCCAGATTGAATCTGCTCTCCGGTGTGCGGACAAAGAGAGGACGTCCCTCTTCAAATCCGGTGATATGCTCTCCGGAGAAGTAGTTGTAAGCCAGCAGTCCGCCGCAGTCTGCATCCCCTTCCATAGCCTTTCTGTAAAGGGTACCGAAAAGCTGGTTCATGTCCACCTGAATGCCCATGGCTTCTGAAAATTCTCTGAAGATTCCCACCCAGGCATTTAAGTCTGAAGTACAGTTATTGCAGTGTACCATAGCTACCAGATTTCCTGTAGGTGTGGTCACCAGGTCAATTTCCGGATAAACCTTAGACAGCTCTTTTTCCAGAACTACCATGGAGAATACAGAGGTTCCTGCAGATACGTTTCCTGTTCTCTGGGCTACACTGTTGGTAGCCACCATTCCTGTTCCTGCATCTCCTTCCGGAGGACAGAAAGGAACCCCTGCTTCCAGTTTTCCGGTGGTATCCAGAAGTTTTGCCCCTTCTTCTGTAAGGCGGCCTGCCTCTTCTCCTGCCAGAAGGACTTTCGGCAGGATTTCATGGAGCTTCCATGGATATCCGTAAGGAGCGGCCAGATTCTCAAACTGCTCCATTCTCTTCTGATCATAATTCTTAATATTCATATCTACCGGGAACATACCAGAAGCTTCTCCTACTCCCAGAACCTTCTCTCCAGTAAGTTTCCAGTGCACATACCCTTCCAGAGTGGTCATAAAGGTAATATCCTTTACATGCTCTTCTTTGTTCAGCATAGCCTGATACAGGTGAGCAATACTCCATCTCTGAGGAATATGATAAGCAAACAGTTCTGTCAGTTCTTCGCTGGCTTTCTCTGTCATGGTGTTTCTCCATGTACGGAAAGGCACCAGAAGATTTCCCTCTTTGTCAAAAGGCATATAGCCGTGCATCATGGCGCTGAAGCCGATGGCTCCCAGCTTTGTGATCTCCACTCCGTACTTTTCTTTCACATCTCTGGCCATGTCCTGATAGCTGTCCTGGATACCTGTCCAGATCGCTTCCTCGCTGTAGGTCCAGATATTGTTTACATACTGGTTTTCCCATTCATGGCTTCCGGAAGCAATAGGCTGGTTCTCCTCGTTGACCAGCACTGCTTTGATCCTGGTGGAACCAAGCTCGATACCAAGTACCGCCCTACCTTCCTGAATTGTTTTTCTGTTCTTTTCTGCGCTCATGTAAATACCCTCCTGTTTTTCTGGTTTATTCTGTCCCCATCCCGGCGGACAGCTTTACACTTTATTAACATTCTAATTTACATTATAGTGCTTGTATGCTTGTTATTCTACTTGTTTTTTCACAAGTCGACCTACCTCTCCTGATCTTATCCATGTCTCTTAAATCTATGTAGGATTCTGGTGATTATATAAGCAGCCACTGTTATCAGAAAATACAGGCACCCTCCGGTAAAGACCAAAGCCCCGAAGGTATCTCCCGCCTCCTGATTTCCCAGAAGAGGCGTATAGGCTTCTGCCATAAGCATGATAAACTGACTGACTGTGATCAGCAGACTGTAAACCACATGTATTCGCCATCTGGAATAATACTTCAGCAGGCGGCTGTATCCCCAGTACAAGCCCGCTATCACCAGAGCAAGCAGAAAGTAGAACCAGTCGTTGTCGTCTGTAGCTCTCATCATACTTCTCAGCAGTGCCAATACCGCTACAAAAATCCATCCGCCAATATAATATTTACGTCTTTTTTTCTTAAACTTACAGTGAGAATCCAGGATATGATACAGCTTTCTGGCGCCGGGCTTTAACTGTTCAGGCTGATATTCTCGCATGTGATATTCTCTGGCGAAAATCTCATAGACTTCCCGTTTCAGGTGAGTATTTTCCAGGAGTCTGCAGACTCCTTCCACACACTCTGTATCAAAAAGCAGGTCTTTATATTCTTCTTTGGCAAAGAAATCCTCATAGCATTTCAGCCGGTGTTTTTTCGAATTTGTGGTAAGGATGATTTCCAGATCCTTGAGGGCCAGGGCTATATTAGCCTGGTCTTTCAGCTTCTTTTCCTCCCGGGCCTTCCATTCAATCTTTTCAAAGTCTATTTTCTCCCGGGCTTTTCTCAGTTCTTCTTCCTGTCTGGCCCTGCGGTAACGCTCTTCCTGCTGCCGGGCTCTGCGGGCTTCCTCTTCCTGAAACTTCCTTCTTTCCTCTTCTTCCCTGCGAAGCTCCTCTTCCCGCTGTCGTTTCCAGGTTTCCCAGTTGTCTCCTGCCTGGCGGAAAGATTCCTCCTGCTCCAATTCTTCCCAGTTCAGAGGCTCCGGTTCCTGCTGTCCCGGCTCCTCTGGATCAGGCTCCTCTTCATTCTCCTGCTGGCTTGATCTCTCCGTACCGGATCCACTTTCCTGATTCTGGCTTTCTTCCTGTCTCTCTTGGGGAACCCCGGTTTCCATATCCGCTTCCTTTTCTTCCCAGAAACCTCCGCCGTCTCCGTTTCCTTTTATCAAAACCTCATAAGCTTCCTGTATCCGCTGGAATTCCTGAGGATAATCCTCAGGGTGATACATACGGAGCATTGCCGCATAAGCTTTCTTAATCTCCTTTTTCGAAACTCCGGGGCTGACGCCCAGAACCTTTTGGGCTGTTAATTTGTCCATTTTTTGCTAAACTCCATAAAATCCAGATCTTCTTCTGCCTTCTCCTCCTGTTCCTTCTCTTCTTCTCCCTCTTCCTGATAAAAATCTCCCCAGAAATCAAAATCGTCAAAAGCCTCCCCCAGGGAAAAGTTATCAATGGTGTCCTGAATCTGTTCCCTGTATTTTTTAATCTTTCTGGGATTCTGTTCTTCCAGAACCTTCTCAAAAAGAGCGATAAGGCCTGCAAAATATTCCCTCTGGCTGGGAGGGCATTCCTCACAGAGAGTCATCAGCCGGCTAAGGAGAAGCTTGTTCTCTGTAACCTCCCGGGGATGTACCTTCAGCTTCTCCAGTTCCTTCATCCTGGCCTGGAGCCTCTCGTCATCCACGGTCTGAGACACCACGCTGCTGATAGTATGGCCTGTAGAGACCACCTGTATATCCGCCAGAAGGATTCCGTCAATATCATAGGTAAACCGTACATCCAAAGCCTCCTGTCCCGCAGGACCGTCAGGAACCGTCAAGGTATACTCCGCCAGTTTCCGGTTGTCTCTGGCATAGACATGTTCCCCCTGAAGCACCGGGAAGGTCACCTGTCTCTGATGGTCTTCCGCCGTGTAAAATCTATGGACTCTGGAACAGGGGAGCACGGTATTTCTGGGAATGATGGGGGTAAAATAAGGGTTGCTGGCATCGCTGGCATTTTTGGTGGCTGTTCCCAGAGAAAATGGGCAGATATCCGTCAGTACATAGTCTTTGATCGACTGTTCCCTTGCCTTAACGCCGCAGAGATACCCCAATCCCCGGACGATCATTTCATCACTGTTCAGATTAATCTGAGGCTCCCGGTGGAACAAATGAGATACATAGGATGTGACAACAGGCATCTTGCTGGAACCTCCTGCCATAACAATATCAGACAAATCCTCCGGGCGTATCTGGGCGCTTTTCACCGCATGGTTCAGCACTTCCTTAATCTTATAGAAGATTCCGGCGCTTTCCTCCACCAGCCGGCGGTTGGTATATACACTGGTATACTCCTGCCCCTTTATCCAGGCAGTCATCCTGCTTTCCTGGGCGTCGCTCAGTTCCCGCTTGCATTTTTCCGCCTGTCTTTCCAGTACCGCCAAATCCTTTTTGGACACATCACCCTTTGGAATGCCATGCTCTTTCAGAAAGGCTTCCACCATAATCTGATGGAAATCATCCCCTCCCAGATGGTTATTTCCTGCCACAGCCTCAATTTCCACCACATTTTCAAAGCAGTCCACAATGGATACGTCCAGAGTTCCTCCTCCGAAATCAAAGACCAGAAACAGCTGCTCTTCTCCGTTATCCATATAGGAAGCCAGAGCCGCCGCACTGGGCTCGTTGATCAGTCTGTGGACCTGGACTCCTGCCAGAAGTCCGGCCTTTTTCGTAGCGTACCGCTGTTTATCGTGAAAATAAGCAGGAACCGAAATAATCACCTCTTCAATTTCCTCTCCCAGATAAGCCTGGGCATCCTCCACAATAGAGCGGACCACAAAACTGGACAGTTCCTCCGGGGTAAAGTTAAGGCCTCCCAGATGAAAGGTCTTCTCTTCTCCCATAAACCGCTTGAAAGAACTGGCCGTTCTTTCAGGAGCGGTAATAAGCCGTTCCTTTGCAATTTCACCTACAATAATTTCCTGGTTTTCATCTACACTGACTACGCTGGGCGTAAGATAGGAACCGTAGCGATTGGGAATCAGCTGAATCCTTCCATCTTTATATACGCAGCCCAGGGAATTGGTAGTTCCCAGGTCAATGCCTAAAAGATATGACATAAAATCCCCCCTTCCTGTCTTTCTAATACCGGCGGCTTTTCAGCCAAAAACCGGCCATGTCATCATTTATAAGAAAAGCGTCTGCTATTCCAGCATGCTTTCTTCCTTCCTGCATTCTTCCAGAAGCTTTTCCTCTTCCTTCCTGTAAAGAAGCTTTTCGCTCCATTTCATATACAGCGGACTTTCATGAAGGCTGAGGAAATCCATAGCCAGAGTGTCCTGGGTCAAGCCGGATACAAAAAGTACCATCTCCTGTCCGTCTCCAAAGGACTTCTCTGCAAATCTAAAGGCTCTTTCTGTCTGTTCCAGGATTTTCTCTATCTCCTTGCTTCTCTCATGAGTCTCTCTGCTGAAATACTCTTTAATCCTTTCAAATCCTTCTGAAGATTTCCGGATATGTTCTTTTTTCAGGTTCAGGCAATATTCTTCCAGCTTTCCAATCACCCAGTTTTCTTTTCCGATTTCTTTCTCCGTCATCAATCCTGCTTCTATCTTCACTTCCATACTGTTCCTTCGGTTCTGGATAAAGGCCTCTATCTCCTGGATTTCTCCGTGTTCCCGGACATAGTTTTTCAGATAGCCCAGGGCTTCGTGAAGGCTGATAAGCTTTCCTTCTCTTCCTGCAAAGCCGGCAAAGGAGGTATGAAGAGCTCCCATCAGAAGGTTCACTACCGTAAACCTCTCTTCAAAACCGCCTTTCCCAGCCATAGCCGCCTTTTCCTCGTAGTCTCTGTCTGAAAGGCTGCCTTCCAGTATATCCGTAATCCCATAATCTGTTCCATATTTTCGGTACAGCTGATAATAGGCTGTAAAATCCCTGGCCGTCTCTTCCTTCTGAAGATACTGACTGACTAAAGCCTCCGTTATAGGAATCTGGAACGCTTCATAGCTTTTCAGGATTTCTGACAAATCTTCCCAGCCTCTGGCTGTGACGAAAAACTTTCCGTCTACGGTGTTTTCCACAGAATAGAAATTTTCTTTCTTAATCCTCAGATAGGATAGGATTGCCTGATGGACTTCCTGGCGGCAGGCATACTCCATCCATACGTCACAGTCTGCTTCTACGTCAATCTTACGCACTCTGTCCAAAGTAACAATGTCAAATTCCCGGACGGATTTGTTATACTGCGGAGGGTTTCCTGCTGCAACAATGATCCACCCTCTGGGCACCTTATGACTTCCGAAAGTCTTATTCTGAAGAAACTGGAGCATGGTCGGCGCCAGAGTTTCTGATACACAGTTAATCTCGTCGATAAAGAGAATCCCTTCTTTGTTTCCTGTGTCCTCCATGCACCGATACACGGAAGCAATAATTTCGCTGAGGGTATATTCTGTAACACTAACTTCTTTTCCCTGATACATTTTCGTCTCAATGTGTGGAAGTCCAATAGCACTCTGCCGGGTATGGTGAGTAATGGTGTAAGCTACCAGTCCTACTCTGCATTCCCGGGCAGCCTGCTCCATAATGGCGGTCTTTCCGATTCCGGGAGGTCCCATAAGGAGAATAGGCCTCTGCCTTACCAAAGGAAAGGTGTAGCATCCCAGGTCGTCTTTCTTGTTATATGCTCGAATAGTATTGATAATCTCTGTTTTTGCCTCTTTTATGTTCATAGTGCTCCCTCTTGTTTCCCTGTCTTTGCCGGAACGACCAGTTTATAAGCCCAGTCCGGCACCATATCCATTTTGGCCGTCTTCTCCAGAAATACAAATGCAGTTTCATAATCCGGCTTACTCTGAGGATAAATCCCGTCTCCATCTGTAAAATAGATAAGGGCCTTCAGATTCCGGATTTCCTTCTTTTCCTGCTGCTCACGGACATATTGGAACACCGGACGAAAATCTGTACCGCCTCTGCCCCGGATCTTGATATTTCTGCTGTAGGCCTTCCACTCTTCCTCAGAATGGATGACCTTCACATCCTGAATATAGCTGTCGCATTGGATTAGATAGACCTTCATCTTCCGAAAAAAGTTCTCCTTTTCCTCCAGTATCCCATAGGTCTCCCCCAGAAATCCCTGGACCCTTTCCGCTGAACAGGAACTGGACGTGTCAATGGCAATAACTAATTCTTCCAGCCGGTTCACCTCTTTATATTCTAAGGGCTCGATTAAAGGAGTATTCCCATACCGCTCCATACCCAGATTATAAAAAATATAATCAAAACTCTCTGTATCCAGCTCTACCTCTTCCCTTGGCACTGCAAATCGTTTCAGGAACTTTCGGTAGTCATATTTTCCCCGATACCGTACTTCCATTTCCTCCTCGTCAGATCCCTTGTGGGTACCTGCTCTTTTCTTCTTCTGCTGCTTTTTCTGTCCGGTAAGAGAACGGATCTCCTCCCATTTTTTTCTGGTCCCTGCTCCTTTTTTCTCCTGCTTTTTCTTCTCCCAGCATCGATGATCATCAAAAGAAAAAGCCCGGTGAAGTTCCTTAGCAGTATAAGGAAATCTTCCTGTTTCCAGCATATGATATATTTTCTCTGCTGACAGAGACTGTCCTCTCATAATCCCAAAACATTGTTCCCGTATGGGATCTCTCCCTGGCGAAAGGTCAAGTATCTGTTCTCTCTCTATGATCTCTTCCACCCACATATCCCAGGCCAGGTTCCATCGGTCTCTGTCCTTCCCTCCCCTTGGGGGAAAGGTTTCTCTGTAAAAAGGATGGAGATACAGACAGTGGAGAAGAATATGCAGATATCCTCGCCGGATGCTCCGGGGATTCTCCCTGTATTTCCGGATCAGAAAGGACGGCGAAAAATAAAGATACTCACCATCTGTACCTATAGTCCTGTCCTTTTCCCGTGGCCGGTATGGCAGACCGGCAAATGCCCCGTCCAGATAGGGAAAATAAGAATACAGCTCATTCCGGCAGTTCTGCAGTATCCGGATTCCCAGGTCCTCCCGGCGCTTCCGAGCCTCCTCCTGCTGTCTTTCCTCAAATATCCCGTCCATTCCTCTCACCTGCCTTCATACTGCTAAAGGGAAAAATCCCTGTCTTTAAAGCCGTTCTTTTCTTTTTTCAAATGTAAGAACCATACCAGTGCAGCGTTTTTCTGCTTCTGTCTGGCAATCCGGATAAAACTGTCCAGATTCTTTCCATCCAGCCAGCCCAGAGACTCCAGTTCTTCCAGCTTTTCTACATCATCGCCGTCAATCAGGGCTTCTACTGCCGGGCGGATCCTGCTTTTCAGATATATGCCATAGGCCTCTTTCTCCTGGTCTTCTGCCTCAGGCAGAAAAAATCCACGAAGGGCCGCTGCCAGCCGCACAGGCTCTTGTTTTGTAGTAGTAAATTTCCTATAAAGTCCAATTGCTTCCTCTTCCGGCTCCCTGGTCTGGGCCTGGTCCCGGAGAGCCTTGGGAACCATTTCCACATCCGTCTGGAATTTTTCATTATTTTTCACGATTTTATGGCTCCTTCAGTAGGTTTCTCTAATTTATTTCTCTGTTAAAGATTTTAACATCTAGAGGGGGGGATGGCAAGAAGCAGGCCCATCCTTTCTTTTTCATAACGCAGGAAATGCCACAATCCAAGTGTCTTCAAGGATTGTGGCATATTCAAAGGAACTGACTCCCAGAGTTCCCAGGATAAAGATAGAGATATTGCTCCATGGAATAATAGGCGAAAAGACGGTTCCCGTATCTTCCAGCATGCGGGACAAGTTCTTCCTGTGAAGATTATACTTATCAAACAATGGTCCCAGAATCGGTCCCACAATTGAAAAGGTAACCAGATACACACCAGTAAGAGATATGCTTCCGCTGTCAGTAAGCTTTTTTAAATGATATCTAAGAGTTTCTTCTGTCATCCCTGGGATATCAATATCCCCGGTAAAAATAGGTTCTCCTGGAATATAATTTTCTTTGTCAATCACATCTGATTTATTCATATTGTTTCCATCTACATCACTGTTTAACAGGACATATTGTCCTATTAATGTCCTATAATTGTCCTATAAAATATAGATTTAAGCAGGAAAAAGGCAGGATACCCAATACCCTGCCCATATTTCCAAAATATTCTGTTCTCAGCAGTTACAGACCCAGTCCATTCTCCCATTCCCCACTCCATCAAACTATTCCTGCAGCAGCCAGTCAGCTATATCGTGAATGTTAACTCCTTCATAGCTGTATTTCGGATGTCTGGTCCGGGCGATAATCATCTTAGGATAAGCATCTCGTATTTGAAGCAGCGGTGAACACTCCCTCTCAAATGTTTCCTGTCCGGAAATATCATCACTTACCTGAATATATATTTTTTCGCTTCCTCTCTGTGCCACAAAGTCGATTTCTTTCTGATACAGTTTTCCGACATAAACATCATATCCACGGCGAAGAAGTTCGATACAGACTATATTCTCATATATTCTACCATAATCCATGTTTCTGCTTCCGAGAACTGCGTACCTGATACCAGTATCACATAAATAGAATTTTTCTGAACTTTCCAGATATTTTTTCCCCCGAATATCATAACGCTTAATGTCATAAAAAACAAAGGCATTACACAAATATTTAATATATTTTCCAACCGTCACATGATTCGTCGTAATCGTATTAGCTGTCAGCAGTTTGCTGATCTTATTCGGAGATGTCAGGTTACTGATATTATCCATAAGGAACTCACTCAACCGCTGCAGAACAAACGTATCAGGCAAGGCATATTTCTGCACCAGATCTCTTGTAACAATCGTTTCGTAAACCTCTTTGATATAGTTCGTTCTGTCTTTCTCTGTTCTATACAGATAGGAACCTGCAAGACCGCCCTGCATTGAATAGCTATCAAAAAGCTTGTCTTTATCGCTGATTTCATCATAATACTGGCAATATTCCTGAAAACTGAAAGGGAACACATGAATTTCAATAAAACGTCCTGTAAAAAGAGTTGCCAGATCAGCACTCAGCAAAAAAGCATTTGAGCCAGTTACGTAAATATCGTATTTTCCCTTAGAATACAGACTATTGATCGCAAGTTCAAATTTAGGACACATCTGGACTTCGTCAACAAAAAGATAATTTATTTTTCCTGCCTGATAATTTTCTTCCACATAGGAATGCAATGCATGGTATTCCTTAATTTCTTCATATGCCAGGTCCATAAAATCAATGAAAATAATGTTAATATTTTCAAATTGACTTTTCAAATATTCAATATACGCCTGCATCAGCTTCGACTTGCCCGAGCGTCGAATACCAGTAATAATTTTAATATCAGGCGTTCCATTCAGTTCAATAATTCTATCAAGGTATTTTCTTCTCGTAATTATTTTCATATTTTCACCACTTTCAAAAATTATATTTTTTTATTTTTTCGAAACCATCCTGTTGTGCTTATTATATCGTCTGCATAGAGTATATGCAAGATATCGCTTTCAAAAAAACAATATATTTTATTTTTTGAAAATGGCCATGTGACTGTTTCTTTTTCCCATGCAAAAAAGGCAGGATGCCATACACCCTGCCCACATTTCTGCATATTCTATTTCTAACAATTACAGACCCAGTCCATTCCCCCATTCCTGAACATCTGCTTCATCCGCTCCTGACCGGATACTAAACCGGAGGTCGTTTCTCCTAGCCCTTGTTTTTACTGGGCTTAACAGGATACAAAAGTGTGGCATCTTCTTTCAGACACACATCCAGTATAATGTCCACGATTGGGTTACATTTTGTCCGGATGGCCTTCTGTTACAGATCCTATCGATTCTATCTGTTTTGAATATGTTTCATTTCCTTTTTCTGTTTCTCCCGATCTTTGGAAAGTTTCAAAGCCAGGCTGCGGACTCTGTCAAAAGATTCCAGTTCGCTTCTCAGCAAAACATAGACCATTTCTGAAAGATCTTCTCTTTTATCATATCTTCTGAATGCTTCTCTGTACTTTCCAGTCGACTGGATTGAGACAGGCAGCAACCCGTTATTGATCAGTTGCTGATTAATGATCATCCTCCCGGTTCTTCCGTTTCCATCTGCAAAAGGATGGATCCGTTCAAACCGGACATGATTGGCTGCAATTTTTTCAAAAACCTCTTTCACTGTCACTGCTTCTATATTTGTTTCCCTGATCCAACTTTTCATAAGCTCCGGAATATCCTGCGGATCCGGCGGATAGTATACAGCTTCCGCCAGATTTCCAATATAAACCGTGGTATCTCTATACTCTCCCTGCATATGTCTGATATATCCATTTGCCTTCTGGATCCACTCTTCATCAATAACTGTCTTCGCAAAGGGAAGTAGCATTTTCCGAATTGCATAGTACGCATTTTTTGCATCTGTATATTCTGAATAGGTATGGTTCGATCTTACTTCATCGTAATCGATCACTGCGATTGTTTCTTCCAGTGACAGTGTATTTCCCTCGATTGCATTTGTACTCCATGAAAACCTCTTGGCAAAATCTTCGGTAAACGGCTGACTGATCAGCGGATTTTCCATAAACTTAAAAATTTCCTCTTTTTCTGTTTCGATCTGTAAGATTCTATTTTCATTGTCAAATAATGGCATGGTATCTGCCTCCCATATATAATCAAATGAACGGTTTCTGCTTTCCTAGTATTATCATGCCCCAAAAAAACACCCTTTGCCCTGTGATTCTTTTGCTACATAGTATATCATAGAATCACAGCGATATCTATCAGAATATCAGCGTAGCTGTTGTTCCTCCCAATAAGTAAATTATCTTTTTTCCTATTTTTAAGAAATTCAAAATGCCATTTAAAAATCTCTTTTGGCCCCTTAAATGGCACTAAAAAAGGCAGGATACCCAATACCCTGCCCCTATTTCTACCTATTCTGTTCTCAATGTTTACAACCCCAGTCCATTCACCCATTCCTGCACATCTGCTTCGTCTGGTCTGGAGCCGAATCTCATACCTTCCTGCCAGTCTCCAGTTCCTGCCATGTCCGCCAGAAGCTGTCCGCTTTCGCCAAGTCCTGATGATGCGGAGGTTGCAAATGGAATCACAGTCTTTCCTGTAAAATCATTGTTCTCTACAAAGGAGTCTACCGGCCAGGCGGCGATGCCCCACCAGATCGGATATCCGATAAATACAGTATCATAGGAGTCCCAGTTGTCTACTGTTGTAGAGGCCAACTCCACATCTCTCAGACTTTCGTCCTCATGCTCTCTGGATACACGGCTGTTTTCATCACTATAGTTCAGGTCTTCGTCTGTATAAGGCTCTACCGGCTCTAATTCAAAAAGGTCTCCGCCAGTTGTCTCTGCAATGATATTTGCCACGTTTTCTGTATTTCCCGTAGCAGAATAATAAACTACCAGTACATTTCCTGCCCCGGAAGTATCAGAAGCCCCTGTCTCCTGGTCGGATTCTTCTGTATCTCCCTGAGTGTCGGTCTGAGCTTCTTCTGTTTCTTCTGACGACTCTTCCTGAGTGCTGCCGGCAGTTTCTTCTGCAGAACTGTCCTGGCTGCTGATTCCTGAACTGCAGCCTGCCAGAAGGCTGACTGCTGATACTCCCACTAAGATTATGGATAATAATTTCTTTGCTTTCATGATCATCATTGCTCCTTTTTTAATACTGTTGTTTATCTGTTTCATTATCCCTGCCTTTTCCTGGCAAGCCTTTTCCGAAGGTAATAGCCGATAAAGACAAATAGTCCCATAGCTGCCATATAATCCAGAATGAAAAAGATTACCGGCTCTTCAAAGTTGAAAAATACATATTGTACCTGCATCAGCAGATAACTGAGAATATCTCTTTTTATAAAGGCATAAATTCCATATCCTGCGATTCCGATTCCTGCCAGCCTTAAAATCCAGTTCCTTGCCTTGGAAGGTTTTGGGAAGATTTTCCCTGCCATTCCCATCATCATTCCCCAGTGGATACCCAGGTGCAGAGACATCAACACAAATCCCCAGTAGGCGCAGGTCATGTGGATTACCCTGGCGGGAGCGCTCAGGTCCCGTATTTTCAAAAAGGCAAACACATGTCTGGAAAGTATGATTCCGCTGGCCATAGAGCCTAAAATACAGATCAGTATCAGCATCACCAGGATTGTCTGTATGATCCGCAGCGGTTTATATCTGCCCTTGGTGAGATTTCCGGTCCATTTTCTGTTCAGGATATGATGAAGGATAAACAGCAGGAACATTCCTGCTCCGATCCATTCATGGATTGCCTCTCCTATCAGCTCATAGGGCATAAGGAAGAGAAGGCACAGAGTCATGAATATATCCACGGCGATCTTCGCCTGTTGTTTCCTGTTCATAAATAAAGCTCCTTTTCCTTTTCTTATCACTGAGACCTTATTACCTGGACTTCCATATTTGCAAAACTGCCGCTTAATGTAAAACTGTCTTGAATGCCTTCCGTCAGCCGTATATCTCCGTCTTCAGTTATCATCAGCATGTCAAAATCCTGATGGGCCCTCCAGTATTCCTCTGCTTCCTGAGGGCCTTTCACAAACATGGCCGTGGAAAGAGCATCTCCCACTTTTCCTGTATCTGCGATTATAGTTACAGAGGCCAGTCCTGTATCTGCCGGATATCCGGTGGAAGGATCTATGATATGTCCGTATGTCTGACCATCATCGCCTGCAAAATATCTTTCGTAATTTCCCGAAGTGACCACTGCCCGGTCAGATACGGAAAGAACTCCTACCTGGCCTTCTCCGAAAGGATTCCGGATTCCCAGCCGCCAGTTACTGCCATCTGGTCGGGAGCCTATGGCCTGTATGTTGCCGCCTATGTCCAGAAGGGCTGACGTGATTCCCCGGTCTTTCAGAATTTCTGCTGCCAGGTCACCGGCATAGCCTTTTCCCACAGCCCCCAGGTCCAGTTCCATTCCTGCCGGAAGCTGGATCTGATTTCCATTCAGAGCTGCCTGCTCATATCCTACATTTTCCAGAAGAGACTCTATCTCTTCTGAGGAGGGAATCCTGTTTTGGTCTGTGGTAAATCCCCAGGCAGTCATAATGGGATAAATAGTGGGGTCCAGGGCCCCATCTGTCTGCCGGGCCATTTCCAGGGCAAAGTCCAGGATTTTGGCGGTATCCTCGCTGAGTGTTACCGGTGCTCCCTGGCTGTGATTTATTTTGTAAATCTGGCTGTTTTCATCGGTCACCGACCATTCCCCTTCCAGTTTATGGATCTCCTCTTCCGCTGCCTGGAGAGCTGTGTCTGCTTCCTGGCCGTATGCGGTAAAAGTCATATAGGTGTCCATTGCAAAGAATTCCCGCTCCTTGGCCTGAGACCTCTCTGTATCCCTCTGCCTTCCGGTTCCAGGCTCTGAACTGCAGGAACCCAGGCAGAGGCAGCATGCTATAAGAAGAATTTTATAAATATATCTTTTCAGCATTTATATCCCTGTCTTTTTAGCCTCCGGTCAATATCCGATCTCATCCAGCCAGTCTGCGATCTCACCTGCTGCATCGGGAACCTGGCGTTCATTAATGGTAAATCCATCTTCAATCACCGTTGCCTCTGGCTCCAGCTCCTGAATTGTACTGATTGTGTTGGAAAAACGACTTCCATTATGGGAATTAAAAGGAATAATGGTTTTCCCGGAAAAGTCATATTCCTCGAAAAAGGTATAAAGAGGCATAGGAAGATCCGCCCACCAGTTCGGATAGCCGATAAAGATCGTGTCGTAATTATCCAGATTTTCAATGTGTGTGCTAAGTTCCGGGCGGGCATCTTCATCCTGCTCTTCGGCAGCATAGTCGATCAAGTCTCCTCCATCGGCAGGATAAACTTCCTCTGTCTGGATGGAGAACAGGTCTCCTCCTGTTTCCGCCTGGATCATCTCTGCCAGGGCCTCCATTCTTCCCTTGGCCTCTCCATCTACTTCTGAATAACTGGCAGAAGCTTCTGCATCTACACCGCTGTTTTCCGCTGCGGTAAAATAAGCGATTAAAATGTTGCTTCCTCCTGCATTCTCTTCCGAACTGCCTGCCTCGTCTGTCTCCTGAGAGCTGCTCTCTGTACTCTCCTCTCCCTGCACAGTATCTGCCTGTGCAGTATCTTCTTGGGTGGTGCCTTCCTGGGCTGCATCCTCCTGTGCTGCTTCTGTCTGAGCTGCAGTTTCTTCCCGGGTATTTCCTCCGGAAGCGCCGCAGCCTGCCAGAGATGCTCCCAGCACTGCAGTAAGCAGAAATGCTGCGTATTTCTTCTTATATGCCATATCATATCCTCTCTTTCATAAAGTGTTTTTTCTGTATTTCACTTTGCAGCTTTATTATAAAAGAGTATTCTTCTTAAAAGAATACTCCATTAGTTTTCCAGTATTAACCTTATGGTTTCTGTGTGGACTCCCGCCCCAGACCCATCTCTTTCCTGTCTCTTGTCCTATAGCACGAGGTTTACAATAAATCCGCTTACCATAGAAAAAAGCATCACATAAATCAGATATAGAAAAAAATGCCGGAAGCCCAGCACGATTTTTAAAGCACCCAGATTGGTAATCTTGGTGGCAGGGCCGGTGATCATAAAGGAGGCTGCCGCGCCCATGCTCATGCCCGAAGCCAGCCACTGCTGCAGAAGGGGTATAGTCCCTCCCCCGCAGGCATAAAGGGGCACACCGATGGTGGCGGCTAAAAGAAGGCCGAAGCCTTCGTTCTCTCCGAAAAGACTGGCAAAAGCATCTGCCGGTACATATCTCTGAAACAATGCAGAAAGAAGAACGCCTATGAGGAAATAGGGGCCCGTAGCTCTCACATTTCTCCCCAGATTTTTTAAAAAACGGAGGAAAAGATCGGGGTCCGTGTCACGGCCTGGGCCTGGCGCAAACCCGTCGAAGCGGAAAAATGCTTTCTTTCCCCAAAGAAAGTGTACCAGCAGCCCTGCCAGAATCCCGCAAAAAATGCAGGTAACCAGCCGGACGGTCAGAGCCTGGCCTCCCAGGGCTATACTGTAAAGCATTAACTGAGGATTCAGCAAAATGCTGCTCATCATAAAGGCTGCCAGCCAGTCATCCCGCATTCCCTGCCGGGAAAAGGAGGCTGCAATGGGAATTGTTCCATACATACACAAAGGGTATAAAGTTCCCAGAAGACTTGCGGGGATCACTCCCCAGATTCCCATTTTTTTATCTTTCAGTCCTCCAAAAAGACTATGAATGGCGTTTTTTGCAAATACAGAGACAAGAGAGCCAATGACCATGCCTGCCACCCAGTAGACAAAAATCTGCCGCAGCTGCACCATAAAATAATAGCTGATATAGATAAATTCTCTTTCTATAACTTCCAACATGCCCTTTCTCTCCTGTTCTGTTTCATTCTTGTCTAAAGATTCCGGCCAGTTTCCTTATCCGGTTTTCAGCAGTCACCTTGAAAAGCCTAATCAATAGATACCAGATCATAGCTCCGGTTTCCCAGGCCGATTTCTTCTCCATGCTGAAGCACATGCTCCGCATTCCGGGATTCCATCCTCTCTACCAGAGAAGCTCCGTCTTCTGCTTCATAGATCAGATCCACGCTGGCCTGATCAATGGCTACCGGATCCGTGGAAGCCAAGATACCGATATCGTGCATGTCCGGCTCTGCAGGACTTGAGTCGCAGTCACAGTCTACGGACAAGCGGTTCAGCACATTGATATACAGAATATTTCCGTTCAGGCTGTCCTGCACAGACTTTCCAGCCTCCGCCATGCACTCCAGGAAGGGATCCTGGGCTCCGCCCCAGGGGCTGGTATGGCTGACGCCGTCCGTGTGGATCAGGCACTTTCCTTCCTGAGAAGCCATTCCAATGGAAATATTTTTAATAGCGCCGCCGAATCCGGCAATGGCATGGCCCTTAAAATGGGACAGCACAAGGAATCCGTCATACTCCGGGAAATGGGCCCCTACCAGATTTTCGGTCATCCGGTTACCGCCCTCCACCGGAATACTCACAGAGCCGTCTTCATCCATGATCACGAAATCTGCAATATCCGTAAATCCATGGTCTTCTGCTACCTGATAGTGCATCTGAGTCTCTGTCCGGGATCCTTCATAGGCCGTATTACACTCCACAATTGTGCCATTCACATACTGGACCAAATCTTTGATCAGATCCGGATCCAGATAGTTGCTTCCCGGTTCGCCTGTAGACAGCTTCACTGCCGTATTTTCTCCTGTCAGCTCCACTCCCAGAGCTTCATAGGCATTCATCAGACCCTCTGGGCTAATCTCTGTAGTCATGTAAACAGTGGATACATTTTCCTCGTCGGAAGGCTGGTCCCCTGCCATATGAGATTGATGTTCCTCTGTATTTTCCACCTCTCCCATAGTGGTGCTCAGCATGGGCCACATCCGGTATAAATAGTAGCCTACAATGCAGGCCAGGATCACAATTACCAGCACCACTGCCGCTGCAACTTTCTTTTTCATTCAGGCTCCTTTCCTACTATTTATACGTTTCTTACAAGACCTGCCAGGTTCTCTACTACTGCCGGGTCCCGGTGGCTGAAGAAGCAGCTTGCCCCTGTGTCTAATTCAGCAATCTTGTCCATGTCTTCCTGAGCCAGCTGGAAATCAAATACATTGAAATTCTGCTCCATACGTTCTTTATTTCCACTTTTGGGAATACATACAATCCCTCTCTGAAGCAGCCAGCGGAGAACTATCTGGGCAATACTCTTTCCGTATTTATCTCCGATCTTCTGAAGGGTCTCATTCTGAAACAGATTGTTTTTTCCCTCTGCAAAAGGCGCCCAGCCTTCCATGACCACACCTTTGGACTCCATGTATTCCTGAGACTCTTTCTGCTGGAAGAAAACGTTTGCTTCCACCTGGTTTACTGCAGGAGCCACTTCATTAAAAGCGATAAGGTCAGCCAGACGGTCAGGATAGAAGCTGCACACGCCGATAGCCCGTACTTTTCCCTCTTTATACAGTTCTTCCATGGCTCTCCAGGCGCCGTAATAGTCATTCAGAGGCTGATGGATCAGATACAGATCCAGATAATCCAGTCCCAGTCTGTCCAGGGATTTCCGGAAGGCAGCTTTGGCTCCTTCATAGCTGGTGTCAGAAATCCACAGCTTTGTAGTAATAAACAGCTCTTCTCTGGGGACTCCGCATTTCTTGATGGCCTGGCCTACAGCCTCTTCATTCCCATAGGAAGCCGCTGTATCGATCAGACGATAGCCTACGGAAATAGCATACAGGACGGCCTGTTCACACTGGGCCGGGTCCTTGATCTGATAAACCCCAAATCCAAGCTGAGGCATTTTTACTCCATTATTTAAAGTTACATATTCCATAATGCATCTTCCTTTCTATTTTTTCTCTTCCACTCTGGAACCGCCGAATACTTCTGACATTGGAACTGTATCCAGCATTTTATCCAGTTCTCTGACTTCCTGGTCTGTGAGTTCAACCTCTGAAGCCTGGGCATTTTCCAGCAGTCTTCCGTATTTTCTGGTTCCGGGGATCGGTACGATCCAGGGCTTCTTTGCCAGCATCCAGGCCAGAGAGATCTGAGCCGGGGTAGCGTCTTTCTTATCTGCTATCTCTTCCAGGTACCGGAGCATCTCCTGGTTCTTATCTATGGCCTCTGGTGAAAACTGGGGCATTACGCTACGGTAGTCGGTTCCTTCTGCAAACTTGGAATCCTTATTGTACTTTGCAGAAAGAAATCCGTTTGCCAGAGGAGAAAAGGCCACAAATCCAATCTGAAGCTCCTCCAGTACAGGGAACAGCGCCTCATAATCCCGATACATCATAGAGTAGCGGTTCTGTACTGCAGTTACCGGGCAGACTTTGCAGGCCCTCCGCAAAGTGTCCTCATCTGCTTCGGAAATACCCCAATGGGTAATCTTTCCGGCTTCTATCAGTTCCTTCATAGCTCCTGCCGTTTCCTCAATAGGCACATTTTTGTCAATCCTGTGGATATAGTAAAGATCCAAATGGTCTGTATTCAGTCGTTTCAGAGAGCCCTCTGCAGATTTCTTAATGGTCTCCGGCCTTCCATCGGGTATCAGAGGCTTATTCACTGCAGAAGAAGTCTCGTCAAACCGGATTCCGCATTTAGAAGCCAGGACAATCTGGTCTCTGTAAGGCCTCAGCGCCGTTCCCAGAAGTTCCTCATTATCGTGGGGATTCTCAGGGGTTCCATAGACCTCCGCTGTGTCAAAAAAGGTATAGCCCATCTCTACCGCCTGGGCCAGCAGTTCTGTCATCTCTTTTTTATCCGCTGCAGGGCCGTAGGCATGGCTCATGCCCATACAGCCTAATCCTACTGCAGAAACCTCTAAATCTTTACCTAAAATACGCTTTTTCATTTTATCTTCACCTCTCTAATCCTTGGGCCCAGGAGCTGATCTCTTCCTGAGCTTCTGCTACATCATTTCTGGAAATACTCAGTCCCTCATCGCTGACTTCTGCATCTGGCTGAAGCTCTGCAATGGTATCCACTGTGTCAGAAAAACCGCTGCCTCCATGGGCAGTAAAAGGAATAATGGTCTTTCCGGAAAAGTCATATTCCTCCAGGAAAGTGTACAGCGCCATAGGCATGTCCCCCCACCAGTTAGGATACCCCAGAAGGATAGTGTCATACTGATCCAGATTCTCTATCTGTGTGGACAGTTCCGGTCTGGCTTCTTCATCCTGTTCTTCGGCTGCCTGATCTACCAGTGGTTCATGGTCCAGAGGATATTCTTCCACAGTCTCGATCCGGAACAGATCTCCGCCAATGGTCTGCTGGATTACATCTGCCATATACTCCAGATTTCCCATGACCTGGCCCTCTCTTACCACAACGCTGGCTCCTGCATTGGCGTCGATTCCTTTTGTATCCACATCCTCAGGCACAGAAAAATAGGCGATGAGGATATTGGAG
Organism: Blautia sp. An46; assembly: GCF_002161645.1. Classification (NCBI taxonomy): domain Bacteria; kingdom Bacillati; phylum Bacillota; class Clostridia; order Lachnospirales; family Lachnospiraceae; genus Blautia; species Blautia sp. An46. The sequence continues at coordinate 27,421 of NZ_NFIF01000016.1, forward strand.
CTTTCAGACTGGCCTTCCTGAGCCGTTTCCGTATCGGAAGAAGCTGTATCTCCGGTATCTTCTGCTGGAGTCTCCTGGGCATTGCCGTCTTCTGCCGCCTCCTCCTCCTGGGCATTGCTGCTGTCTGCTGCCTGCCCGGAAGAATCATTCTGGCTGCACCCTGCCCCTGTCAGAGCAAAAATCGTTGTTATCATCAATGCTGCGATTCTTTTTTTCATATCTCACTATCCTTTCTTACGAAACTTTCAGGTCCGCTGATGTGGGGGCTGCTGTCCACGAAATCCAGCAGACTGTTTTTACATTTTTATTATAAGAAAAACGAGCCTTCCTCAGAAGACTCGTTTAGTTTACCAGTAGGAACCTTTAGGTACATACTGCTATATTTTGTTCGTAATTATATGTCACAGGCAGAAGGCTATGCCTTAAAATACATAGCCCCCTGGTACAAGTTCCTCCTATCTTTAGAAAATAGTAAGTATCTTCTCTTCTTTATATCTGCTATACTATATCCAGAAATTCTCCGTTTTCTCGCCTTTTATTCCGGGAAAATGAAGTCCGGATTGAATTCCGGAAAAACTATAGAAAGGGGATGCCCTGCATATACAAGGGTATGGAATATTATGGATTATACGATCACAGAGCTTTTATGGCTGCTTCTGATCTATTCTTTTCTGGGATGGATCATTGAGACAGTAGTAGGTACTATAAAAAACCGAAGATTTATAAACAGAGGATTCTCAACGGGTCCTTTCTGTCTTGTCTATGGAATCGCCGCGGTTCTTATGACCCTGACTACCGGAGATCTGTTGGATAATACATTCTTTCTTCTTATAGGCTGCGGTATTCTGGCTACCATGGTGGAATGGCTCACCGGAAAACTGCTGGAACGGCTGAACAGTCATAAGTGGTGGGATTATTCAGGTAAGAAATGGAATTATGACGGTTATATCTGCCTGCAGTACAGTATTCTGTGGGCGGTACTGGGGCTTCTCAGCATGCGGTATGGAAACCGGTTTCTCCTTTTGGCATATCGGCTGATCCCGGATTTTTTCGCCCAGCTGCTGGTTTGGATATGTGGGATCGCTGCCTTTCTGGACATTCTCCTCTCTCTGGCCGCAGTCTTTCATATTAAAAACGAGATTCCAGGAGCAGCCCGTGTAAGGCACAAGATTTCTGTTTTTACAAACAGGTTCGGAGCTTCTATTGTGGGCCACGTAGAACGCCGTATGGCAAAGGCTTATCCCGTAATCATGGAAAGAGCCGAGGAAATCCGCAGGGAAGGGAAATTCGCCGAAGGGTGTGGTTTCTACAAACTCTTCTGGCTGTTTTTCATTGCCTGTATCCTGGGAGATTTTGTAGAAACCATTTTCTGCCGGATCACTGCCGGGGTCTGGATGAGCAGGAGCAGTCTGGTCTGGGGACCTTTCAGCATTGTATGGGGATTTGCCATTGTATTTGCCACCGTACTCCTGTATAAAGACAAAGAGAAGCCGGACCGGTATCTCTTTTTCGTAGGCACCTTTCTTGGAGGAGCCTATGAATATGTGTGCAGCGTACTCTCCGAGATTGTCTTCGGAAAGGTATTCTGGGACTACAGCGATATCCCCTTTAACCTGGACGGAAGGGTCAACCTTCTGTATTGCTTTTTCTGGGGCATTGCCGCAGTTATCTGGATCAAATGGCTGTATCCGCCGCTGTCTGCCTGCATAGAAAAAATCCCCAAGTTATGGGGATATATCCTTACATGGGTCCTGGCTGCATTCATAGCAGTCAATATGCTGGTCTCCGTCGTCGCTCTGATCCGTTATGACCAGAGGGACGGGGGACCTGCTGCCGAAAGCGGATGGGAAAAGGTCATAGACCAGCACTTTGACGATGAACGGATGGAAAAAATCTATCCTAATGCAAAATCCATATAGCTGTTTTAGTTTTCAAAAAGTTTTGCAAGTGCAGGCACCATCTCTTTGATGACCATATGGGAAGTATTGATGCACATATCAAAATTCAGGTTATCGCCCCACTTATGGCCGGTATAGAATTCGTAGTATTTCGCCCGTTTTTTATCGATGCCAAGAATATGCTGCTTTAATTCCTTATCGGTCATTTTCTCCTCCTGGGAGGCTTTTTCCCGGCACCTTGTCATCTTGCTTTCCATATCTGCGTAGACAAAGATCCGGAAAGGCTTCTGATCCCGCAGGATATAATCTCCGCAGCGTCCTACGATGACACAGTCTGATTTCATGGCCATTTCCTGGATGATCCTGGACTGCTCCTGGTAGATGGTCATGGTCAGATCGAAAACAGGACTGGCTGCAGGGTAAAAACTCCGCCCGATATGAATGGGAAAAGAGAAGTGGGGCTGATGTTCCACCACAGACTGGACATAATGCTCCGACATCTCTGTTCTTCTGGCGATCTCACTGATGATTTCCTGATCATAGTAAGCAAATCCCAGCTTTTCTGACAGTCTCCTGCCAAGTTCACGGCCTCCGCTTCCAAACTCACGGCCAATGGTAATAATTTTATTCATGGTCATCCCTTCCTTTCTGCACTCAGTTGTTTTGTATATTTTATCATTTCACTGACAACAAAAACAGCCACAACTAATTCGGTGATCGGCATTGCAAACCAGATGATGTTTCCGCCCAATACTGCCGGCAGAAGGCAGATCAGGATTCCACTGATCACCAGTCCTCTGGCTACAGAAGCGATAAATGCAATCTTCGGCTTCATCAGAGCCTGGAAGTAGTAGGTGGAAAACACATTTAACGGCAGGAGCAGGAAAGAAATCCCGTAACACCGGATAATGGCGGGCGCAATGGCAAGCACATCTTCGGTAGGCGCCATAAACAGCCGGATAAAAGCGTTAGGGATCAGCATGCTCAGGGCTGTCCACAGGATGCTGAAAAAGGCAACAGTTCCCAGAGCATATTTCAATGTCTCGCGTATCCGGTCTCCCAGTCCGGCTCCATAATTGGTGGAAATAATCGGCTGAGAAGCCTGTCCCACGCTGTAGGCACAGCACTGAACAAAGGTGCTGATATTAACGATCACTCCGTAGACTGCCAGGGCGTTTGTTCCCAGATAGATCATAATCTGTCTGTTGAACAGAATGGTCAGGATGCCCATGGCCACATCGATGAAAAAGGTAGAAAATCCAGTGACCGTAATTTCTTTCAGTTTTCTAAAAAGTCCTTCCGGTTTTACCAGCCGAAGGGTATTTTTCTTCATAAAGAAATGAGACAGCATAGCCAGGAAGCTGATGGCAGAACCGATAGCAGTAGCCAGTCCTGCTCCATACGCCCCCATATCGCAGACAAATACAAAGAAATAGTCTCCAAAGATATTGAAGATACCCCCAGCCAGAACTCCCCCTGTGGCCAGGGACGGATTCTTGTCATTTCTCAAATAAGCTGCCAGCATCTGGTTAAACAGGAAAAAGGGAATGGCAAATTTAATAGGCTCCACGTACTCCCTTGCCAGGGTCAGAGTATTATCCTGCGCTCCAAAGAAAACCAGAAGCTGTTTATCAAAAAAGATGATCAGCAGCCAGACGATTGCGGCCAGTATAACAGAGCCGATTACCGAAGCGGTAAAATACTGATTGGACTTCCGGATATCGCCGTCTGCCTTTCCTCTGATAGTGCTGAAAAGAACAGAGCCCCCGATTCCCATCAGAAGTCCCAGGCTGTAGATGATATTCCACACCGGTGCAACTACCGCCAAAGCTGCGGAGCCTTCCGGCCCGTGGTACTGTCCCACCATAGCCATATCCACTATGGAATAGATGGACGTGATCAGTGCGCTTCCAAAGGCTGCAGACAAGTACTTAAAATACAGGGTTTTAATCTTGCCGTTTAAAAAATCCATTTTCTTTTCCTCCAATCGTTTCTAGTGCAGAAGAACCCGAAAGGCCCTGCTAGTCTGTTTCCCTGCCTCAAAGGGCCACAAGGTCTTTCAAAAACCGCTGAAAAAAGCCGGATAAGGAATAAGCATCTCAGCTTATCTCTTATCCGGCCTGCCATTTCTGCTGAACGACTTGCCCTCCGAGGAACAGATATCTCAACCAGCCTCTTATCCAGCCGGCCTTTTTTACAGCCGCCCCTCCGAGTAACTGCCTGTAGTCTAGCATACCTGATGGTAATTGTCAATTCTGGTCATCCCCAGTCTATTTCTTCATGAGATACCGTTCCATTCTCAGCTCTGTCCTTACGTCCTTCACGTATTGCTTCTATTTCCTCTGGTTCAGGCTCCACTTCCGGGATAAATTTAACAATTACATGATATAGGATATCTATTTCATTTTCAGGAACAAGTTCTATAAGATTTTTTAATGTTTCTCTACTCATGCCTTACCTCCTATAACCTTTTATACGCCTGTCCTCTCGGAATGATATTATCAATGTAAATTGTATCGTTTTATTATACTCTATCAATCCGCAGATATCTATACAATATTTTCAAATAGCCCTTCAAAAGCTTCTCCCTGTGTCATCGAAGATGTCCATTCAGCATATTAAAAGCACTCCTGGAAAATCTCCAGTATCTCCCCGGAAGTCATCTTCCGGTAGCTTCCCGGTGAAAAATGGCAAGATTCCGCAATCTCTCCCAGTTGTTTCCTGTCCTTCATCCCCAGCTCCTGCAGGGTGGCGGGAAGTCCGATTTCCCGGATAAAATCTGCCAGAGCGTCAATTCCTGCTTCTGCCAGGGCTTCCTCACTTTTTCCCTCTCCGGAAATCTCCCATACATTTCTGGCGAACCTTACGAATTTTTTCAAACCATCTCTGTAAATATGGCGGTAGTACACAGGATGCAGCACTGCCATTCCCTCCCCGTGATTACAGTCTGTATAGGCCGCCAGCTGATGTTCCATCAGATGACATCCAAAGTCTCCTTTCTTTCCCAGCTTGATCAGCCGGTTTTCCGACAAAGTGGAGTCCCAGAAAAGATTGCTACGGGCGGTGTAATCCTCCTGGTCCTTCACGGCAGTCCGCAGATTCCGCACCACGTTCCGCATCAGCGCCTCTGCAACATCATCAGACACATTGTCTCTGTCTGGACCGCTGAAATAAGTTTCCATAATGTGAGAAAGGCTGTCAAAGGCCCCGGATACCATCTGTTCCTTGGGCACACTGAATGTATATGCAGGGTCCATAAGGGCAAACTCCGGGTTGCATTTAGGATAATCATAGCCGATTTTTACCTTTTCCTCCTCATTGGTGATCACAGCGGCGCCATTGCACTCACTTCCTGTCCCTGCAGTGGTGGGTATCACCCCTACCGGTATTGGTTCAAAATCAACGATTCCCTTCCTGTCCCAGAAGTTTTCCCAGGCGTCTCCCTTATATCTGGCTGCCAGAGCCACTGCCTTACAGCAGTCCATCACAGAACCGCCGCCGATTCCCAATATCATCTGCACTTGATGGGCTCTTGCCAGTTTTACGCCTTCCATTACTTTTTTATAGGTAGGATTCGGCATGATCCCCGGAAATTCCACCACGGTCTTACCTTCTCTCATAAGGATTCCCAGAACCTCATCATATATCCCGTTTCTTTTTACAGAGCCCTGTCCGTAGCCCATCATTATGGTGTCATAATCCTTTACCAGACAGGTCAGAAATTCCTTTACGCATCCCCGTCCAAAAAAGACCTTAGTCTTATTTTCATATATAAAATTATTCATTGCCTGTGTCCCCTCCTGTTAGTTTTTATCAATCTGCGCCTGCATTTACCTGAGAGTTTTCTCCTGGGCCTGTCCCGTTTCTGTTTATTTTACAGCTTTTATTATAAGAAAAAAGAGACTTCCGCAGAAGTCTCCATTAGTTTCCCAGTACATACCTTTCACTTTATACTAGCTATATCTGTGTTTACAAAGTCTTTTGTATCCCTTTCAGAAATCTCTTTACCAGGGCAGAAGGCTCCTGAGAATAGAGGATTCCGTAGGGAATCGTATATTTCCACTCTACCGGTATCACCTTCAGCAATGGGTGGACCTCCTTCCAGTTTTCTACTGCCATAAGGATGTCATTACTGTTCTCGCACTGGTTAAAAATATCCACACTGTATACGTCAAAATCTATTACATTAATCTGAGGATGGTTTTTCCAGATGTCATCCCGGAGCTCATCTACATAGTTGCTCCAGCCCCGGTGCATCATCAGGAAATTTTCTCCATACAGGTCCTGGAAAGTGAGCATCTCCTTTTCGGCCAGTCTGTGGTTCACAGAAACCGCACAGCAGATCCGCTGTCTGGAGAGCTCCAGTCCGGAACACTGGCGAAGCTTCAGCATAGTCTCATCAAAGATGCCTCCTACTACGTCAATATTCTCTCCCAGATTTTTCAGAATCTCCCTGGCATTTTCCAGACTGTTCATATAAGGGATCATCTGCAGCTTGATATCCGGATAATCTTTCTGTACCTTGGCCCAGATCTGCATAAGAGGCCCGGCAGGGGTCATGGGAGAGGTCCCGATCCGGATAATATTATCCTTCTCCTCCATAGCCTTTCTGGCCCGCTCCACAGATTCCTTACAATACTGGATGATATATTTGGAATCTCTGTAAAGAGATTTTCCCGCCTCTGTAAGGGCAAGGCCCCGATGGGTCCTGTTAAACAGCTTCAGGCCCAGATCTTTTTCCAGAAGATTGATCTGTTTGGTAACAGCGGGGGGCGTGATATAGAGAGCTTCTGCCGCCTTATTAAAGCTCCCCATGTCCGCCACAACAATAAACGTCTCAAGCTGCAGGTTGTACATAAGTCTTTCCCCTTCCTTTATTTATAGAATATTTTCAGCGTCCTGATACTTTTTAACTTTACTATTGTAAAAAATATAATGCGGCAAAGGTTCGCTGTCAATACTCTTTATTTTTCTTTACCGGATATAATTGGTGCTGATCCGGAGTCTGCCCATGGACCATGTTCCAGTATCGGGAAGAAACTACCGGCATCTAGGCATACAGCAGATATTTATTCATCTGGTCTATGGTGGCGGTAGTTCCTGCTCTTCTGGCAGATACCACCACTGCCCCTGGCTTCAGTTCAAAAATCTTCCTTCCTCCATATCTGTAGAATTTTATCTTTTTCAATTTTCTCTCTGCTTGCTGAAAAGCCACCCCATGATCTCCTCATCCTGGGCGAAAAGATTGCCGCCCCCATGCTGGACGGTCACACCCTGGCTTTCGAAATAATCTGCATCTTTGATGTCCAGCACCAGAAGCTGATTGATTTCCTCATCAGATAGACCTTCCTGCCGGTAAAGCTCATACAGATTGTCATAGGCCTCCTGGGTGGGCTGAGAGCCATAGTATTCATCACTTTCTCCGATAACAAAATACACCGGAGTCCGACTTTCTATAACCGGTTCATAATCCCCATCCCACTGAGAGCTGCACTGAAGATAAGCTGCAAAAAGCTCCGGCCTCTTTCCCATAACCTGGGACATGGTTTCTCCTCCTCCTGAATAGCCTTCTCCATAAACTCTGTCCAGGTCAATGTTATAGTTCGCCAGAAAGTATTCCACCAGGGCAATAGTCTGATCCGCCGAGGTCTCTCCCCAGTCTGAAAGTTGAGGGGCCACAATGATCATATCCGGGTCATAGGCCTGGGCTTCAAATCCAAAGTTCTCGCTGTAGAGGTTTTCCCCCACTCCCTGGAAATACAATCTTTCATAACCTGGCAGAGTGAAAAACACTGCGCAGGGTTCCTCTCCATCGTAGCTGTCAGGAACATAAAGGTTAAAATGGATATCTCCCTGGGTTTCTGAATGGAGCACATTATCCAGAGTAAATCCCCGGTATTCCTCTGTGCCTTCTGTCACATAATCGCCCTTTTCCTCTGTTCCGGAAGCGCTCTCCTGGGAATCCTCTGTTCTGGAAGTTTCTTCTGAATCACCTGCCAGAGCAGAAGTTGTTTCAGAACCAGTCTCTGTATTATTTTCTGTATCTCTGTTTTCCATAGTTCCGCATCCGCCCATAAAAAGCAGAATGCCAGCCATGAAAAAAGCCATTATCTTTTCTTTCAAATCTCTGTTCACCTCTTTTACTGTATTCTCTGTTTTCCACATTTTCCCCTGGAATCATTCCTGCTTTTCCACATTTTTCAGCCCTTTCAGTGTGTGCATGTACATGCCGAAGGATACTGGCAGCATGATCACTTCCACTACCAGCTGGGTCCAGATCATGCCATAAAGTCCAACAGTTATATTCATGAGAATCAACAGAGGAATATTCAGAAGCCCCTGACGGCTGAAGGTAAGGATAGCCGATTGAGGGCCTTTCCCCATAGCCTGAAGGGTATAGCTGATAAGAAAGTTCACTGCTGTAAGGGGCACTGCCAGACAGGCAATCCTGAGAAACCTGGCGCCCAATGCGCTGGTCTGCGGCTCTGGAATAAAAAGATGGAGAATCTGAGGGGCAAATACTGCAAAGCAGGCCACAAAACAAGCTGACAGAATCAGCGCTGTTTTCCAGGAAAAGAAGGATACTGACCGCATCCGCTTGTAATTTCTGGCTGCATAGTTATAACCTACCAGGGGCATAAATCCCTGACACAGTCCCATAGAGACATTCAACGGAAACTGATCGATCCGCTTTACAATGCCATAGGCCGCCACAGGAATATCCCCATATCCGGAGGACAATTTTACAATAACCATATTTGAAGCATTTCCAAGAGCCGTAGCCAGGGCCGAAGCCAGTCCTACAGAGAAAATCCGCCCTACAAACCGGAAAGTAAAGTGTCTGGGGTGAAGAGACACTGCTGTTTTCTCTCTCAAACGAATATACATAAGTACAAAAAATACCACTGAGGCAAGATTAGAAAATGCCGTTGCTATGGCAGCTCCCGTTACCTCCAGATGAAAGCCAAAGATCAGCACAGGGTCCAGCACTACATTCAGGATACCCCCAAACATCATACCGATACTGGCAGGTCTGGCATGTCCCTCACTCCTCAGCAGATGCCCCAGAGTCAAACTCAGCATAGTAGGCACTCCCCCCAGAACCACTACCCAGTTCAGATAACTTTCTGCATATCCATAGGTATCCGGACTTGCACCCAGAAAATTTAAAAGAGGCTCTCGAAAGAGGAATGTCAGAAGGGAAAATGCCAGAGTAACAGTCCCTCCTCCCCATATGCTGAAAGCAGATACATTTTTAATATCCCTGTGGTTATTTCTCCCCAGCATTCTGGAAATAAGGCTTCCGCTTCCCAATCCGAAAAGGTTTCCCAGAGCAGTCAGCAGGTTAAACCATGGCGAGACCAGGGATACTGCTGCCACCATATAGGGGTTCCCGATCTGTCCTACAAAAAAGGTATCGGCCAGATTATAGATCATTGTCACCACCTGGCTGATCACCGTAGGAATGGCCAGAGTGGCTACTGCTTTAGGGACCGGCATGGTCTCAAAGAGTTCTTTTTCCGAGACTTCTTTTTTCATCTTCTCCTGTGTGCCTTCTTTCTTTTTCTGTTTCTCTCCCAGAATCTCACCCCATCGTCCAGCCAGCCCTCAGCTTTGGTTCCAACGCCCAGACCAAAGCCATGGCGCAGGCCGGGATACAGATGAAATTCTGTATCTGTGCCCAGGGTTTCCAGGCATTCCAGACGGTTCTTCATGACCCGCCAGTCCGCAATGCCGTCCCTGTCTCCTACACAGGCATAAGTTGGAGGATCCAGCCTGCTGTACTGGCTGTGTCCTGTATACTGCATGATCACTGCAGCCGCTCTGGGCAGCTCTCCTTCTCCGAAAGCTCCCGGTCCGTAGGCCCCCAGCCAGGCGGCCATTCTGGCTCCTGCCGAGCCTCCCCAGAGAGAGTATCCCTCTGTATCCACCTCCAGCTCCGCCTTATGCTCAAAGATAAAGCGGATGGCTCTGGCCAGGTCCTCACAGGCAGTATCTGCTGTCCTTGTGCGGTAGATCAGGGCGAATCCGTTATATCCCCGGCGGCTCAGTTCCAAAGCGTGGGGAAAGCTTTCATGGATTGCCCCTACATAGTAGAAGCCCCCTCCTGCACAGACCAAGGCAAAGGGAGCATTGGGCTTTCCACGGAAGAAAAACAGTCCGGTATCCCGTTTATCCGGGTCCCGCTTTTTCTCCGCCTCTGTATAAATATCGTAAAAAATCCGGCGACCTGCCTTCACTTCCTTCTGCATATGCCGTATTACATCCAGGGTGGTGTCTGTATTTACATAATTATGGTAGATCAACATAGAGCCTGCCTGGGAAAGAGCCATAGACGGTGAAGGTCTCCCGAAAGCTGTGGGAAAGATCAGTCTGCCATATCCCTTAAAAAGAGGATCCTCTATTACGTCTACTACCTTTGTATCCTTATTTATCACGTTCTCCTCTCCCTTCTATCGGTAATCAGACTGGCTGCTTACCTCCATCCATTCCCGGATTTCCTTCAGCCTGTTTTCCATCTGGGTTTCTGCTGCTTTTTCTCCACGTTTCAGCACTGCCTGGGCGATTCCCTTTCCCAGTCCGCTGGAACATCCTGTGATCAGCCAGATGCTCATTTCTTTCCCTCCTGTCTTAATTCTTTCAAAGCTTTTTCCCTATACAGAAAATGTGCAGCTGCCCCGGCAATATCTCCCGGACAGACTGCACATTCCCCAAAGGGTCTGTCTTTACAGACAGTGCCGCTCATTTTCTGTTCTATATTTACATACACTCCATCAGCAGGTCGTAAATCTCATCTCTGCTCAGTTCTCTTGGATTGCATTTGATCACGTTGCAAGTATCTGCCACACTTCTCAAAATCTCCGGTGTAATCTCTACCTTTGATTTTAATTCTCCCATTTTTGTCGGCAGTCCACATTCTTTGATAAAATCAGCCAAAGCTTCCACACCGGCCTGGGCGGTATCCACACCAAAGACTTCTTTTCCGAATCTCTGGAATTTTTCTTCAGCATCTTTCACAATATGGCGGTAATAAGCAGGGTGGATAACTGCCAATCCCTGACCATGATTGCAGTCTGTATAAGCGCCTAACTGATGTTCCATCTGGTGAGCCTGGAAGTCTGTGACTCTTCCCACCTTCAGGATTCCATTTTCTGCCATAGCAGAATCCCACATAAGGTTGCCTCTTGCCTGGACGTCATTGATATTCTTTAAAAGCCGTCTCATATTGGTGACTGTATTTCGCATAATGGAAAGGGCCACGTCGTCTGATACATTGTCCTGGTCGGAATTTCCGAAATAGGTCTCCATAGCATGGCTCAGGGTATCAAAAGCTCCTGAAATCACCTGCATTTTTGGCACAGACATAGTATATTCCGGGTCCAGAATGGCGAATCTGGGGGCTGCGGCTGCCATTCCGGCCTTTATTACCTTTTCTTCGTTGGTGATCACGGCGCCGCCGTTCATCTCTGCGCCTGTACCGGAAGCTGTGACAATGGCTCCCATAGGCAGTACCTCTGTAGGGAATTTATGCTCTGTCATCTCCATCTCCCACAGGTCTTCCTCTGTCTTTGCCTGGGCTGCTACAATCTTGCAGCAGTCGATAACGGATCCGCCTCCTACTGCCAGGATGAAATCAATATTTTCCTTCTTTGCCAGACTGGCTCCTTCCTGTACCTTGGCGTAAGTAGGGTTCGACATAATTCCGGAAAAATCCGTAACTTTTTTACCTGCGTCTTCCAGAATCTTCTTTACCTGATCATAAATTCCGTTTTTCTTAACAGAACCGCCGCCATAAGCCAGCATAACATTCTGTCCATATCCGGAAACTGCCTGGGTCAGATGTTCCTTCACTGCACCTGCTCCAAAATAAACCTTGGTTGCATATTCATATACAAACTTCTGCATTACAAATCTCTCCTTTCTTGAATAATTGTAGAATAATTTGCCTCTATACAGAATAGCCAATAAGTTTTTGAGTATATACCGAAGGGTTTTGTCGGTTTTACGTGAAAAAATTTTTTCCTTCGCTCCCTGCTTTATGGTATACTAGCCCCATAGATGCTAGTATCGTGGGCAGTCGCCAAATGAGCATAAATACTCGCTTGGCTCCCTGCTTCATGGTATACTTAAATTATTTAGATGGGATTTTTATGGACAGGGAGGTTTCTTATGCTGAATATTTACCTCGGAAAAATGGAGGAAGCGATTTACTATCCCCCGATATACTTTGACAACCGATACGAGGACGAATGGATTACAGAGGAACTGTCCGTTCAAATGATTAAGGACGTAGATAAGTCTGTGGTAATAAGCTCTCGACTGATTGACAGCCCTGTTCTGGGACCAATCTCCACCAGAGAACTGTCAGGGGGTGTAAAGACACTGATTTTAATGGCCTTTGACGATTCCGGTAAAATCTTTAACGCATCTGCCTGTGGTGATAACTGTGCAAAATGGATTTTAAAAATCGGGGATTTAAAAGATTTGACTATTAATCTCCGGCACATTATGAATTTCGGGGACGAAAATTTCCAGGCTCGAATCCTTAACACAGGAGAAATCGTCCACAATATGGAAGAATTTGTCAATATTGCTGGAGAGTATGTATAGGTGAGGGTATGAAAGGAAAGCATAAAATAATCGTACAGAACAATCGCTTACATTACGAATTTGAAATTAAAAGAAATATCACTGTTATTCAGGGGGATAGCGCTACTGGGAAGACAACCCTGATCAATATGCTCCGGCAGGCGGAAAATCTGGGAATTTCAAGCGGAATAGATGTGGTTTGTGACGTACCATGCCGAGTGCTGGAAGGGCCAAACTGGGAACTGATTTTAAAGGCCTCCTCAGGAACTATTTTTTTCACTGATGAAGAAAACACTTTTATTAACACAGAAGAATTTGCTTCCGCTATACGTAATTCTGATAATTATTTTGTATTGATAACCAGAGAAAATCTCTACAATCTTCCATATAGCGTTGAAGAAATCTATGGCATGCATTCTTCCGGAAAATATCAAAATACAAAGAAAGTCTATCAGGAAATCTATCGGATTTATTCAAATAACTCAGATTTTCCGATAAAGCCGCAAAAGATTATTACTGAAGACTCTAATTCCGGCTACGAATTCTTCAAGTTTGTCAGCTTAGAAAAAAAGATTTCTTGTGAAAGCTCCAATGGAAAATCTAATATTTTTTCAATGTTGAAAAATGTAGACAATGAAGAAGTATGCGTTATCGCAGATGGTGCCGCCATTGGTCCAGAAATGAATCGCTTATATGTCCAAACAACAAAAAAGAAAAATATATAGACAGCAGAAGCTATTTTAGCTGGGAAAGATACTTCACTGACCTTCTCATTACTGAAACCGGAGATTCTTATTTAAAATATCAGAAAGCTAAATTGAACCTCGCATATCTCCATGAAAGGAATAAAGATATTATTCTTAAAAGTATAAAGGGAATATCCTTTTAATACTGATTTAATCCCTAATATACAAGAAAGAGACAATCCCATAAAATTCGGGCTTTTTCAAAACCTGGATTCTCTGTGAGACTGTCTCTTTCTTTAGTTCTTTCCACCATTCGGTGACCTTCCTGACTTCATTTTGGAACGTTTATCGTCTCAACGGTATTACCAGATTCCCACAAAAACATATACAAATCCTACTTTATTTTAAATTCCTCTTTTAATTTCAATTCGTCTACCAACTTATTATTTGCATTCATAAATTCTTCTCTATTTGCTTCATAATCAGTTAAACGCATTTGAAACCATAACTCAGGACTTACAGAAATTTCCGTGACATCATGCTTAATTTGCGTTGCTAATAAAACATATGATGACATCATTCTATACTTATCTAAGGAAGCAGTTTTCCCATTTGCAGCATAATTTTCTTTTTGCATTAAGGATACTATCTTTATGGATTTTTCCGTTCCATAAGAATATATCGTATTCATAATCTCTTTAAAGTGTTTAAAATTTTGTTCCATTGTTATCTTCTTTTGAGTTTCATTTTTTATTTTTCCTGACTCTATCATTTCGTCCATTAGAGCCAGTACTTCATATGGCATTGTAGACATTTTTTCTAAAGCTACGCTATCTCGTTGCCGCTTTAATTCGTTTTTGAAATTTTTCTTCATAGAAGCATTTGTTACAATAAACCCATATATTTCATGCTACTCCTCTATGCTTTCCTATCTCTTTTTGATTTCCATGCCTAATTTTGGCAAGTTATTTAAGTTTACCGTTTCCAATGTCTGTAACTGCCGTACCGCCAACTGCCGAAGCAATTCCATCCTCTCTTTCTGATTCTTACCCTGATTTATTAAAACCGCATTATAACTTTCCAGATTCGCAAGTACCAGTAACTGATTCAATGTTGCTACGTCCCGCATATTCCCTTTAACAGTCGGATTTTCATCTTTCCATTGCTTAGCCGTCTTTCCAAACCAAACAACATTCAGCATATCTGCTTCATTTGCATAGGTATACGCTACCTGTGCAGGTGTTAATTCTGGCGGTATCAAATTATCCTTAATTGCGTCAGTATGTATCCTGTAATTCAACTTAGAAATCTCTCTGTTCAAATTCCAATTCAGAGATAGCCGACTATTCTCATCAGTCTTTAATCTCCTGTAATCTTTCATGATATATAGCTGGAACTCTGGAGAAATCCATGTTGCAAAAGACATGGCAATATCGCTATGGGCATATGTTCCGCCATAACGTCCTGCTTTTGAGACAATACCGATAGCATTCATCTGCGTAATCCATTTTGTCGGTGTCATAACAAAACGATTTAATCCAGCCTCATTTTTAACCGCCTCGAATTGCACACGGTTAAAATCTGGATTATGCAGTTCTTCCCAAACGCCTAAAAACTCAATTGTATTTCTATTTCGCATCCAGTTTTGAATCACAAATCGCGGGTCGTCTCATTTCGATATTTTGCAATATCCGTTAATGAAATAAATTCATTTTCAAAATTTGTAGTATAGATTCCTATGTCAATACCTTTTGCATGGATAGTCTCCTTAACAATTTTCGCCATAAGTATCCTCCTCTCCTCACATTTCCCGATATGCTTCAATATAATCCCTAATACAACCGGGATATACATCCAAATACTTTCTACATACCCTTTTGTACAATCCCAGGATTTTTTCATCACACGCAAAGTCCAGTAAATAATCTAACAAATGTGACAATTCATCTTCTGACACAGTTCTGCTGCACACATCTTCAACTAATGGCAAATAAACCTCATGGGCTTTCTGATGTAATTGGACTATCTGCTCTGCAATCTGGTAAATATTTTCATCCATTTAGATTACCTCAAAATACTTAAGCGCCTCCATTATCGCTTCTGCCTTTTCTTTCGGCGGATGTTTCCTCGGCTGCTTCAATTCCTCTGCCGCATTAGGCGCATCATACATTGTTAATCCCAATGCCCTTTTCACTTCTGCAATATAGCGGTATGTACCTTAAATCCATACTTCTGCTCCACATATTCCTGTATCATTTTATATGTAATTTTCGGTTTCGGCTGATATTTCTTCGCCCGTTCTGCAATCGCATCCAATGATATCTTATCGTTGCCTTCTCCAAATTCTACCTTTACGCTAATAGCACTGTCCGGGGATTTGTGGGACAAAAGTACAACCGTCTCAACGGTGGTATTATTGGAGATCTTTTTATTTACTATTTTACTTCTAAATTCTCAAGCTCTTTCAAATCCTTTTCATTACATACTAAAGCGCCAAAATAGGTTACTGTATTTACCCCGTTATTATATTTAACTTGGGCCAGCTTTGCAATTTCGTTCACAAAAATCCCATTTCCTTCTAGTGAGCCATGCACACGGTCAGGAAAGCGGCAAGGGGCATCAGGATATGTACATTCCTTACATAAATCACAGCCTTCATTTGACAAGATCAGATAGTGCTCCAGATAAGGTTTTATGGCCTTATCAAAGGCTCTGCATGCCTTCTTAAATTGTTTAGCGCCCTCCATCATTCCTTCAAAATCAAATGAATCCTCTAAGTCATATTTTACTGAAAAAATCAGCATTTTCTCGTATTGCCGTATCCTTTTTTTGCATTCATCCACAGTTCCCACTGCAGGAGGGCATGCCCATGTTTTACCATGTTCCCGGCAGGTATTTACCTCACACATGGCCCGTACTTCTTGCGAAAAATTAATGTCCATAGTATCTACAACACCGTACTGAAAAAAACCGGCTGCATTCAATTGTTCTTCTAAAAACTCATTTTTAAATCCCACCTGCTCTCTAATTATATTATAGTCTAGCAAAGCAGATTATGGGTGTCAATGCGCCGGCATCGTAATTTTATAAGATACTTTGGTAAGTTTATAAGATTGTAAACAGTGTAAATTAATGCAATTTCCGAGGATTTCAAAGTCCAATTTTTACTGCTGTTTATCTAGATGCTTCGTACCTTTTTCCTACAATACCCCTATCCTTCTGCCGCCCACTCCGGGCTTTTTCTTACTTCCAATCCCAGACTTCCCATTAGCGCCGGCGTACAAGGGACCAAACGCCGGCGCTATCATGATCCCATACAAAATCAACAGATAGAATGGAAAAAGGGCCGCATTTATATACTGAGCAATCATTCCGAACAGTGCTGGAAGGAGCATAGTTCCTATATAGGACGCTGCCATCTGTACTCCCATCACTGCCTGAGAATTTTCCCTGCCAAAATCTTCCGGCGTCGTCTGAAGCATATTGGGGAAAACTGCTCCGTTTCCCAGGCCGATGCAAAACAGTCCGATTCCCGGATAGCTGCTTACTCCAGACAGGAGAAGCAATACAATAGCTGCCAGGGTCACTCCCTGTCCAGTCCAGAGCAGCGGCAGAAGCGGACATATCTCTGGCATTTACAAGAAATGTAGCACCCCAGACTCCGCAGGTATATTCTATTCCACAGGAGCCTATGAATACCTGGCAGGATTTTCTCACTTTTGCCGACCTGATCAGACTTAGAAAAGCAATATTTCGGCTCTGTACTTCCCTGGGGCCTCCCGGCAGGTGATTTACCTTTTTCCAAAGGGGAAGGGTCACAATAGTCAGCAGCCCTATACATGCCTGAAAGCAGAATACCATTCGGTATCCATTTCTCCAGGACGTAGCGGAAAGAGCAAAAGACATGAGAAAAGGACTCAATGATATTCCAACTCCATAAAAGCAGTGGAGAAAGTTCATGTGAGTACCTTTATAATGCAGTGCCACATAATTGTTCAATGCCGTATCTATGGCTCCTGCTCCCAGTCCCAGAGGAACTGCACTGAGGCACAGGAAAAAGATATTTCCGGAAAAGGAAAATCCTAAAAGGGATGCCGCAGTCATGGAAGTGCTCACCGCTGTTATTTTCCCCGTGCCAAAACGGCTGATCAGCCTTGCCCAGGACACATACATCCATTCTCTTTTCTCCTTCTCTGCTGTATGGTTCCCAGGACAGTGTGTTTTGGGAAAAATATAAGCCGGACACACCTCCGGAACATGTCCACAGCAGACAGGAGCTCAGCCGTGTTCTGGATATGCTCTCTTATATTCAGATGCATTACACAGAAGAAATCCATCTGGAGCAGATTGCGGCCAGCGCCTCACTAAGTCCCAGAAGCTGCCTGCGATGTTTCAAGAACATCATTGGCACCTCTCCCATGCAGTATATTATTGACCTGAGGATTCGAAAGGCCCGGCAGCTCCTGATCCAGACCGACCTGTCCATCCTGGAAATATCCGCCTCCTACGGCTTCCAGGGTCAAAGCTACTTCATCAAGACCTTTCGTCAAAAAACTGGAACTACTCTTCTAAAATTCAGGAAGCAGCTGTAGAGACTCCTCCATAAGACCAGGTCTCTCCCTGGTCTGTTGACTGAAACAGGATTCCTTCCTGTTCTCCGGCCCCTGTTACCGCCAGGATGGTTAGACTCCCGTCCTGTTCCTCAGGCATGGACAGATAGTCATAATCGTTGATTGTAAATCCAGCTTCTCTCCCACTTTCCGGAAGCTCCGTAACTGAATCCATGGGAAGCTGCACCTGGGTAAAGGTGGCGCCTCCGTCCCTGGTCATATATAGCCTGGAATAAGACTGTGAGGCTCCCATAAGGCCTGCAAATCCAAAGTTCTCATCAAAGAATACCAGGCCTTCCGTCACGCCGATTTCTCCTCCAAAGGGATCTTCATTGCACATTTCCCAGGAAGTTCCGCCGTCCTCTGTCTTTTCCATCTTGTAAAATCTGCTGCCAGCCGCCGCATCTGCCACAACCAGCCGCCAGCCCAGTTTCTCATCTAAAAAGAAATACATGGTGCCGTCTGTATTATCTACACTCCATGTCCCCGCCTCTTTGGCAGTCTCTGTCTGCTGCTGTTCCTGTTCTTCATTCAGTGCTTCCGGACTGATATATTCCGGTTCCATTATATACCGGACAGGTGTTACATACTCCACATCAGGTATATGAAGAGAAACTTCGAATCCCAGGATTTCTCCTCCCTCATACATCTGTCCAAAGGAGCTGGTCCCTGTTTCTGTACCATCGCCGTCTGCATCTCCCGGCAGATATTCCAGTCCTGAGGCTGAGTTAAAGGAGCGTCTTCCCATATACAGGATTTCATACTCTTCTCCTATGTCTGCCTGGGCCCAGGTCTTTACTGCCTCTTCACAGGGAGCCTTCTGGAGAATGGTCAGCATAGGCTCCAGCCTCTTGTCCTCCTCATAATCCGTTGTGGCATTTCCATTAATACGGACTGTTATGTTAGGACCGCTGCTCTCGTCATAGTCAATAAGGTATGTATTGGTCTTTCCATTCTCATCCTGCCCATATAAAAACGTATAAATCGTCTTAATTTTTCCAGTCTCATCAAAAGTCATCTGATACTGATTCACAATGTAAAGCTCTTCCGGCATATCCAAAGCTTCGTCCAGATCCGCAAGAACCCCTTCCACACCGTCCTCAAAATAATTGTCATGCTCCAGGGTCACTTCTTTCTGGTTCAGCCGCTGGTCTATCTTCCAGGACAGCGCTCCATTATAAGGAATTCCCGTATAGATGATCTGGCCGATCAGATAGGCCGTGGCAATAGATACAACAATTCCCTCTGCCCACAGAATCTTTCTTTTCATGGGCGTGTTATCGTCCTCTTTTTTCCTGTATTTCCTGGAAATCAGCCATAAAACAAAGCTCATCAAAAACACAGTCCCGCTTGGCAGAAGCACCATGAAATGAGCTCTGATCCCGCCAAACTGACATAAGTGCCATATCTGATACAGAATAAATATGTAGCATAGCAGACTTATCTTTCCACAAATCTGATAAATAACTTTCATATTCCCTCCTAGCCTGTACCTTAATATTGCACTTATAAGCTTTTTAAGTCAAGTTTTGTTTTCTTTCGTTTTTCCTCAGGAAATATCTCACCATGTAGATACAGTAGCACAGAGCAAATATCCAGGCCAGAGGATTTGCCAGGCAGACCGCTGTAAAACCGGCTCCATGAACGGCCAGCCAGCCTCCCAGACTCCTTCCTGCCAGCTCCCAGACTCCTGAGATAATGGCGTGAAAGCTGTAGCCCATTCCCTGAAGAGTATTTCGGAAAACCATCAAAGAGCCGTGGAATATAAACAGGCAGCTCACAATAAACAAATACCGCCCGGCCTCTGCACTGATTTCCGGCTGGGCTTCTCCCAGGACAATCTGTACCAGCAGCCCATTCATCCCCAGCAAAACTGCCCAGATTACGGCACAGTAGACCAGTTGTATCACCATACCCTGTTTGATTCCCTGCCGTATCCTTTTCAGCTTTCCGGCTCCAAAATTCTGTCCGGCATAGGTGGCAATGGCCATTCCCACACTCTCCATAGGCAGGGTAAACATCTGACGGATCTTCTCTCCTGCTGTCTGGGCCGCCACTGCTCCGCTTCCCAGGGTGTTAATGGAATTCTGCAGGATTACCGCCCCTATGGCAGACACAGAATACTCAAAACCCATAGGAAGGCCCACCACGCAGAGGCGTTTTATATGAGGAAGAGAAGGTTTCATCTGGCTCTTTTTCCCCTGTATCATATCCATACGCCGAAACATCCACCACACATTTAAGACTCCGCTGACAAACTGACTGAACACCGTAGCTGCCGCAGCTCCCGACACACCCATATGAAAAAATGCAATGAGAACATAGTCCAGGATTACATTTAGCACACTGGAAAACAGCAGAAAATAAAAAGGGTGTCTGGAGTCTCCCATTGCCCGCATTACGCTGGCAGAATAATTATAGAGAACACTTGCAGGTATTCCTGCAAACAAAATTACAATATAGGCCCTGGCCATAAAAAAAATCTCTTCCGGCGTGTTCATGATCGCCAAAAGAGTATCTGTCAGCAGAACAGAACCAAGAGACAAAAACAGGCTGATAAGCAGGCAGATCCAAGTCCCATTCCACAAATACCGGCACATTTCATCTCGTTCCTTAGCTCCGTAGCTCTGAGCCACAGGTATGCCGAAGCCTACACATGCCCCCTGAACAAAGCCTAATATGAGAAAGTGGAGAGAGGATGTAGCTCCTACCGCCGCCAAAGCATCTGTGCCCAGGCACCGTCCTACAATTACAGTATCTGCAAAACTGTAAAGCTGCTGAAAAATCGTACCGAACACCAGAGGTATCGAAAATATTAAAATCTGTCTTAATGGATGACCTGTGGTCAGATCCATGGTCTTTTCTTTGCTTTCCATAACACTCTTCTTCCTTCTTTTCCTTATTCTAAAAGGATTATAGCATTGACTTTTTCAGCAGTAAAATATATGATTTTAATTAATTCATAGTTTAAAACTATATATCATTTCAAATCAAAGGTCCTGAATGGACATTCAGGAAAGGAGAACATCATGACCCTTGACCAGTTGAAATATTTTGAAACCGCTGCCAATACGCTCCACATAGGAAAGGCGGCGCAACTGTTAAATATCTCTCAGCCCAGCCTGAGCATTTCCATAAAAAAGCTGGAGGCCGAGCTGGAAGTTCCTCTGTTCCAATCGGAGGGCAGAGGCATCGCCCTTACCTCCTACGGGAGAGAGCTGCTTCCCTATGCCCGGAGCATCCTCCAGCAGACCGAAGCCGCCAAAAAACATCTGAAAAAAGAGGCAGACAAGCTGAATATGGAAATCCATTTCGCCTATACTGCCTCTATCGCATATCTTTGTATCCCCCGCCTTTTTCGTGACTTTATGGCTGCCACAAAGGGCAAATATCTGATCTACTCTGATGAAATGCCCAGTGATAAAATCGCCGAAGGTATCAAAGAAGGGCGCTTTGATCTGGGCATCTGTTCCCGGATAGAACCTGATCCGGATATTGTCCAGATTCCTATAATCTATCAGCCTTTTGTCCTGATCCTTCCGTCCTCCGCTCCCTATGCAGGTCTGGACTTTGCCACCCCAGAGGATATCCAGGAGATTCCCTTTGTCTCCTATCTTACCGATTATCCCATGTACCGCCAGGTCTCTGGCCTGTTTCAGAAGTATGGCCTGACTCCTCAGATTACTCATTTTGCCTACAGCGAAGACTCTATCGCCCAGCTTGTCTCCCAGGAACTGGGAATCTCTATTGTAGCGGAAACAGAATCCCTGGCTTCCTATGAAAATATCCGTATCCTCCGTCCTTCCTGGCTTACAGATGGGCGTTATCTCTATCTTACTTACCATCGCCTCCGTCATCAGGGAGACGGGGCCCGGGCTATGACAGAGTTTATTAAAAATTCCTTTTCGTAACCGTACTTTCAGGAAGCTGTTATTCTCTTTTTGTTTTTACAGATTCTTCCAGCTCTCGTGCATATAGATCCCTCTTCTCTCCAGCTCTTTAAAGATCAGTTCCGGCTCAAAAGCGTCTTCCGGGATCAGGATGCCGGTTCCTTTTACATTGCCTTTTGCAAGCTGTTCTGCTGCTATAGCAAGAGGGATCCCCACATTTCTGGTATATGCCCGGAGACCTTCCCAGCCTTCCACGCTGCCGTCAGAAGCCGGATGGGTGTGATAAATAATTCCCTGTTTTTTCACCCCGTCTTTGTAGCCCACCACTTCTACATGAAGGGCATATCCGTATAATTCTGTGGTCTTTCCTTCTTCGCTGTCCACCAGATAATTGCCGATAATACTCATCAGGCCCTTCTCTGTATCTCCTACTTTTACCACCGGATTTTTCAGGATACCGTAGTCATAAAGGCCTCTTACCAGAGTCATATTCTGCTTGGGCCAGGTACCTCTCACCTCGATGAGACGGACCCCTTTGTCCTTTAAAGCCTGAGCCAGAGTAACGGTCTCGGAATGGGGAATGATATACTGAGTGGTCTTTCCGTAAGGCTGGGGCAGGTCGATCTCCCTTGGACGGGCAAAAGGAGGCACCTGAATAAATTTTCCGTCTTCAAATACCACACGGCTTTTCAAGTTCGGGTCATATTCATAAGTAGTAGTCTCTGTAATGGACTTTGAAAAAGCAAATGGACGGAAGGCGCCGTGAGACACATAAACTTCTTCTCCGCTATCAGCTTTGCTGTAATGATTCCCGTAGATTCCCGGACTACGTTTACCGTAATGTCCGGATATGTTTCATTAAACTTTGCCAGATAATCTGACACCTGCTCGTCTTCCAGTGCTGTATACACTGTGATCTCACCGGAATCCGCCTTCTGGGCACTTCCGCCTTCAGAGGTCTCTGTGCCGGCCTCCTGGGAACCTGCAGTCTCTGCTGTAGTCTCGCCGCTCTGGCTGCTTCCTCCCCCAGAACAGCCTGCAAAAGCAGCTGCCGTCAAAGCTCCGATCAGGGCAATACAGATTTTTTTCTTCATAACACACTCTCCTTTTCATCTTTTACTTTTCATGTTTCATTCTTCAGATTTCTGATCCGGCAGTTTCCTTTCCAGAATTTTCTCCGGAAGTTCCCGCCTTGTTCCTTGCACCTTGGATTATAGGTGTCTGCTGTAAAAACAAAAATCACAGGGAAGTTAAGATTCCTCAAAGAATCCTCTTCTCTGTGATTTTCGCCTTGTAGTTTTTCTACCCGTCTTTTAAAACCGGCTGTCTCTTTCATAGACCAGATCCTGTATGTTTTTCCAGCTGTTATTCAGCTTCTCTGCATAATAGTCGTAATTCTTCAGGAAAACCCCCAGATACAGCATATCCACCAGGGAGATCTGGGCGCTTCTGGAAAAAATGGCATTGCCGTACATATACTGGGTATTTTCTGTGCATAAAATAATATCTGCATACTTGTTGATCAGGGCCTGCTGATAATTGGTGATAGCTATGGTCATGGCCCCCGATTCTTTTGCGCAGCGCAGAGCATCCACTGTATGCCGGGACTGGCCGGTATGGGAAATCCCTATGGCCACGTCCCGCTCTGTCAGGTTCTTGGCGTTGACCTTCTGCATATAGCCGTCTTTGTTAAAATATACCTGCTTTCCGATATAAGTCATTTTTGTAGCAAAATCCTCAGCTGTGCAGGAGGAATTTTCTACTGCATACACGGAAATGTTCTCTGCCTTTTCCAGGGCATTTACCGCCCGGACAAATTCATAGGAAGACAAAGCCTTTAAGACCTCCTCCAGGTGGCGGATATTGGTCATGATCACTTTTGCCGGGATATCCACGATCCGGTCTTCCTTCTGCACCGGATAATTCAGGATTTCCGCCGGATCCGGCTCTTCCTTTTTTCTGGCATATTCCTCCAGGACCTTATTCTTCAGCTCCCGATAGCCTTTAAGTCCCAGGGCCCTCGCAAACCGGATCACCGTAGGCTGGCTGACTCCCGCTGCCTGGGCGAACTCCTCAATGGTCCAATCCAGGATCCTCTTATCTTCATTCAGAATAGTTTCCCTTTTGATTTTTTCCATACAGATATTTTTCATTTTTACAAAAAAAGATATGGAAAAATATCTTTTCTCCATTCCCCCGGAATGTTGAAAGACATTTTACCATATCTTTATTTAAATCCTATAAATACTGGGTAAAATCTACATAAAATGCAGAAAAACTACGAAGAAGGACTTTTATCCCAGAAGCTTTCTCACCATCTCCCCGTCAAAAGCCACTGACTTCATATGGTCTACTTCTATCTGGTACAGGGCATTGGCCGCAATGTGCTCCGCCGCCTGCTCCAGGTCACGGATGCCGCTGGTGTTCTTATGCAGCTCGATCACTGCCTCCAGTCCCTCCGGGGTCAGGGTACACTCCTTCTCCTCCATGCCGATCCGCTTCAGTACCTTTGGAAGAGCATATTTTGAGAAGATCACCTTTTTCTCCTCTGCCGTATAATCCGGGATCTCAATCACTGCAAACCTGGACATAAGAGGGGCACTGATCTGATCCTTATCATTAGCTGTGGCAATAGGATAAACTCCTGATGTGGGGATCATACACTCCATATAGTTGTCTGTAAATCCCAGGTTATCCAAAAGGGTCAGGAGTACATCCGCCGGATTGCCGTTTCCTTTTCCGGAAGCCGCCTTATCAAGCTCATTGATAATAAAGACCAGATTGGACTCTCCGGCCATGGAAAAAGCCTCCATGATGATCCCCGGCTTTGCATTGGCGTAGATCCTTGAACTCCCGGTAAGCTGTTCCGGGTCATTGATGGAACTCATATCCAGGGTAGTCCAGGGCAGCTTCAGGATACGGGCCACTGCATAAGCGATCTGAGATTTTCCCGTTCCTGCGGGACCGATGAGCAGAAGGCCATAGGCAGGCAGAGTATGGGTGCGGTTGATCTGAATAATGGTCTCAATAATCCTCTGCTTCACAAATTCCATGCCGTACAGCTCTTCATCCAGAATCCGCCGGGCCTCCGCCGGGTCAATAGCCTCGAAATAATTACCTTTCCACTGGATATTCATCATAATGGAAAGGGCTCTCTGGGCGTGGCGCCGCTCCTCTGGCGACACCTCATTGGACTTGGCAACAGCCAGATTTCTTCTGGCCCAAAGACGGATATTATCCGGCAGAGTCCTTCCTGCACAGTTCATAAAATCCGTAATACTCTGAATACTGGTCAGTTTCATGCTGTCCCCTGTTTCTTCTTCGTCTTCATCCGGGATTTCCTGAGATGGAGCGTCACTGGCCAGCAGCCGTTCAATCATAAACTGCAGAAATCCATCCTCTGCTGAAAGCTTCACCCCTCCGCCAAAGGCAATCTCTCGAATCTTGTATACTGCATACTTATCCCCTTTTACAGCTCCGGAAAGCCGCACATTAATGTGGTTTTCTCCCAGCCATTTCAGAAGACTGACAAAACGGGCATCTATTTCCAGGATATCCTCGCTGACAGTCCCCTCCTCTCCTTTAAACTCAAAGGCTGTCCGCCGGATGGGATTAGTAAAGATACCGTTGGAATGATGGACAAGCTTCCCCGACTTGTTGTCCAGGACCAGGATAGGATGCCCCGGAGAACTTTCCGGGCAGTTGGTATAAAAGACTTTATAGGTACATTCAGGAACCTTTTGGTCCTCCGGTGAGTTATTAAAATCAAAAACTGGCATAGTGTACTCCTTTTACAATGAAATATCCATATTTCGTTCAGTGTACCATAAAATCTATCATGAAACAATCCGGCAGCGTCCGTTTGCATCCCCCTTTTTAAATCATACCGTCCCTCAGAACATCATAATCCCGCAGGACCTTTTCGATTACTGTCCCTTTAATAAAATGCAGCACCGGCTTCTTCAATCCGTTAAGAGGTCCGGGAAGCCGGATCTCCAGAGGGGATTTTCCGTCCATCAGGCATATGCTGCTTTTCAGAAGTTCCCGTATATCATAGACACTTCCCCAAACCTCCGGTACGCCTCTGTCAATACCCAGAAG
Organism: Blautia sp. An46; assembly: GCF_002161645.1. Taxonomy (NCBI): domain Bacteria; kingdom Bacillati; phylum Bacillota; class Clostridia; order Lachnospirales; family Lachnospiraceae; genus Blautia; species Blautia sp. An46. Next base: position 53,196 of record NZ_NFIF01000016.1, read on the forward strand.
CCCGTAGACAGCCTCCATAGCTGTGCGGACAGAATATTCTGTGGTAAATACTGTATCTCTCGGCGTATCTGCAAACTGTCCGAGAAAAGCAAAGTTTGTACAGCCTTCCGGAATCACCTCTGGCCGGTCTCCCTTAGTCCTTGGCATAAAAAAGGCTGTGATATAGGGCATCATCGTAGGAACACATACCGCACTGTTTTCTGCCAGATCCGGGATCTGGTCGGCAGGAACTCCTAAGTGATAAAGCCATTCCTGGGTGATTTCTTTTCCTGTGCAGGCTTTCATCGGTTTTTTCACATAGTTCCCCGGAACATCGGTAAAAAGTCCATAGACCCAGACGCAGACTTTCCCCGGATCCTGATCTTTAAACTGCCCCTGCCGGTTAATCGTCCAGCTCAGCAGCCAGTTGGAATCCACACAGCTTACAATTCCTCCGGTCACCACTTTTCCTGTCTGGGGATCTCTCTTGCAGATATTCGTGATATATGGAAGGATCCGGTCATCCAGGGTGGTAATCGTCGCAGATTCCCAGTTGGTCTTCCCAATATCTGAGCAGAACTTCTCAGGCCGTCCAAATGCCGGATCCTGTCTGGCAATATTTTTCCACAGGTTCCAGCAGCCGCTGGTACGTACCTGCGCATCGCCGTTAGGCGCATGCTCCTGGTCCCCATAAATCGTACCTTCCGTACAGCTTCCATTGGTTACAAAAACAAGATCCTTTTCTGTAAGAAGAATTCCCTTTTCCACTCCTTTGACCCTGCATTCAATAGCCGTGGCCCTTTTCTTCCCCTCTTTGATCTCGAAAACCACATTGGTCACTTCTGTATGGAACTGGAAATCCACACCAGCCTGCTCCAGGTATCTCTGCATAGGCAGAATCAGAGATTCATACTGGTTGTAACGTGTAAATTTCAGAGCACTGAAGTCCGGCAGCCCTGCAATATGGTGGATAAATCTCTGAAAATACAGCTTCATTTCCAGGGCGCTGTGCCAGTTCTCAAAGGCAAACATAGTCCTCCAGTACAGCCAGAAAGTTGAGTCAAATACTTCCTCGTCAAATACGTCCTCAATAGTCTTGTCATACAGGTCCTCATCTTCTGTCAGAAACAGCTTCATGATCTCCATACAGCCCTTCTGGCTTAAGTTAAATCTTCCATCTGTATGTGCATCTTTTCCCCGGTCTTTAGTTGCACGGCACAGAGAATAATTGGGATCGTGTTTATTCAGCCGGTAGAATTCATCCAGCACAGAAAGTTCCGGATCTTCCAGGGAAGGAATGCTGCGAAAAAGATCCCAGAGGCATTCAAAATGATCTTCCATTTCTCGTCCGCCCCGCATGATATAACCCCTGGAAGGGTCGAAAATCCCATCGCAGGCTCCTCCTGCAATGTCCATGGCTTCCAGAATATGGATCTGTTCTCCCGGCATCTGTCCGTCCCGGACCAGGAAGCAGGCCGCTGCCAGAGCCGCCAGTCCGCTGCCTACAATATAGGCATTCTTTTCCTCCACGCCTTCCGGCTTCTCCGGCCTGGCAAAAGCTTCATAATTTCCGCTGCTGTAATAGATTCCTTTCCGGTTTTTCTCATGTTTTCCAAGTTCTGTATTCCTGTATCCTGCTCCTGGTTCAGTGCCGGCTCTGTCCTTTTCTTTTCTCTCCTTCTTTTTCCCTGCTTCCGGTCCTTCAGATCCTTTTACCTTTCGTACCAGATAAGCTGCTCCTGCGCCTGCCGCTGCTGCGGAGACAATCCCGATTGCTGCAGATTTTTTTGCCATAGATTATACCGCCTTTCTAAATTCAGATATCCGCTGATGCAGATTTTGCTGTGTTTTCATATGTTTTTCTATGGACTTATCCTACGTCAATCCACCATACATTTCCATTTACAGAATAAAGGAAATGTTCAGTTTTTTATCATTTCCGGTATTTTGTAAAATTATCAATGGAATGAGCGATGGTTCCATGAAGGATAATACAGACCGCATCCACAGTCTCCCTGTAATCTTCTTTCATTCCCTTCTGGATCCAGTCCAGCATGATCCCCACAAAACTATATTTATAAAAATCTGCGATAAACCGCTTTTCTTCTTCCGTCACAGACTTTTCCTGCGCCTGTTCTTCCACAACGCCCAAAATCAGATCTGATGTCAGCCCGAAAAGGAATTTCTCGATCTTTTCTCTGTCCAGGGCACGGAAGGCATTCAATACAAAAGGCCGGTTCTCATATACAGCTTCAAAGATCTGCAGCAGCCCCTGCTGCCAGGTCCTATAGGTTTTCTTTCCCTCCAATGCTTTAGCAGCATCCTCCACACAGGCCCACTCTACCAAGTCATAAATGTCTTTAAAATGGTAATAGAATGCCATGCGGCTGATCCCGCAGTCCTCTGTAAGATCCCGGATCGTAATCTTATCCAGGGGTTTTGTGAGCATCATTTTTTTCAGTGAGGATTCTAAGGCGTATTTTGTGATATTTGACATTTTTAAAACTCCTGCTTTCTTCATCTTCAGTCCTATTGGAAACTATATTTTACCATATCTCTGACAAGAGAAAATCATGGAGATGAACAATCCGAATACCATTTTCTATCCCCACATCCATGCTATTGGTGGTTACCACATACTTGGGATAATGGTCCTGGATTTCCATCAGATTTCCCACCTCGCGGTCTGAATTTTCAGGAAGCTGTACACAGACCTGAACGTAAATTTTTTCATTCCGACGTACTCCAATAAAATCAATTTCTTTTGTTCCGTTCTTTCCAATATAAACATCATAGCCCCGACGTTTCATCTCCAAGAACACGATATTTTCCAGGACACCGTCAAGCATCTTCCGGTTATATCCTAAAAGACAGTATTTTAAAGTTACATCAGCAAGATAATATTTCTCTTGGGTCTTTAAAATGCTTTTTCCCTGAATGTCATAACGATGGCAGGGATAAATGATAAATGCCTGTTCAAGCCATCGGATGTAATTATAAATGGATTCCACCGACACAGTACGGTGCTCACTTTTCAGAAACTTTGCAATAGAATTGGCAGAAAAAGTCTTTCCCATATTTTCAATGAGGTACTTTACAATGCGGTCAAAAAGATCCTGTCGATTAATCCGATGACGCTTCACAATGTCTCTGGAAATAACCGTATGGTAGATACCATTTACAATCTGATAGGCATTCTGTTCATCATATCTTCCAAGAGCAATAATCGGAAATCCACCAAAACGAATATACTCTTCCAGTAATTCCTTAGAGGAGCGGGAATCCTCCTTCTTAAACGTCAGATATTCTTTAAAAGACAGGGTATAAACAGGGATGGACACAAATCGCCCTGTTAGATAAGTTGACAATTCACTGGACATTAATTTAGAGTTAGAACCAGTCACATAAATGTCTACATCCTGCCCTTCCATAAGGCTGTTCACACACCGCTCCCAGCCTTTGATCTCCTGTATCTCATCCAATAGAAGATAGCAGCGGCCCTTCCCCTGAATTCTGCTAATCAATTCTTCATATACGGCCTTCGCAGAAATGTCTTCAGGAATATCCATCTCCGTATATCGTTTCTGTATAATACGTTCATCTGGAATGCCCCGGCTGCGAAGTTCTTCCGCAAGCATTTCAAATATTGTTGATTTACCGCATCTTCTGACGCCAGCAAGAATTTTTACTAAAGGCTGGTCCATAAAAGGTTTTATCGCCTGAATATAGTCTGGTCGAATAATCATATTTGTCCCTCCTTCCACCAAAGATTGAAACAACTTAAGGGAATAACGAAAACAATTCTATATATAATATTCTTATTATACCCAAAAAATACTTTTAAAACAATGTTTTTTCTTGTTTAACCTTAAAAACTTATTTGATTTTATTATTTTTTCAGAACAGAACGTTTATACTCAGGACAAGAGGAGCGGCAGTTGATGTGGAGCAGCCAGTAATAACGTAATCCGCCACACCACTTGTTGCTTTTTTAGTTATCAAAATTAAAAAACACAAAAAATTTTCTGCTCAGAATGTCATTATTTGTCATTCTCAGCCGGTATAGTATGTGTATCAGATACCTGCATGAGCAAGTAACCAGCAGTTCAATGCATCTATTGACAGGTGTGCTATACTGAACATTAATGTAACTAAGAAAACAATTCTCTCAGAAAGGAGGCTATTATCATGACACAGAATTGCAATTCAAACACAAGTAACTTAATAGCAAGAGGTATGGTTATCCTTTCTTCTATTTGTAAATAACAGGCTTATTCTGTCCATTTCAAATGAAGACTTCATAGAATTTCCGTCACCTTTTGCTTAGACAATCGGGAGGCTATTTTTATACCCGCATAGAAACAATAGAAAAGGAAATGATTATGGAGACTATCAAAGGAGCATATACTTCTGCTCAGATTTTTACAACACGCAACAAAGAAACTGCCGTTGACCAATATGCCATCTCACAGCTCCAGATGATTTGTGATCAGGAAAGTTCTAAGGGATGCCGTATCCGTGTAATGCCTGATGTGCATCCGGGCAAGGTTGGAACCATCGGTCTGACCATGACTATTGGAAAAAAAATTATCCCGAATCTCATCGGCATTGATATCGGCTGCGGTATGACCCTGGCACAAATCAAGGGGAAGAAAATTGAATATCAGAAATTAGATACGGTAATCAGAGACTGCATCCCCTCCGGATTTAACATCCGAACCAAAGCTCACAGATTCACAGAGGAATTTAATTTTGATGCACTCAGATGTGCAAAGCATATTCGCACAGACAAAGCGGTCTTAAGTTTGGGCAGCCTTGGAGGCGGTAATCATTTCATTGAGGCAGATAAGGATGATATCGGAAGTCTCTATATCGTGATACACTCCGGAAGCCGTCATCTCGGTAAGGAAGTCACTGAATATTATTTGAATGAAGGCCAGAAAATCCTAAAAGACAAAGGAATTAACATTCCTTATGAAATCACCTGGCTGGAAAATGAACTTATGGAGGACTACCTTCATGACCTGCAGATTGTTCAGGCATTTGCTTCTCTTAACAGAGATATCATTCTGGATGAACTCGTAAAAGGCATGAAATGGAAAATTTTGGATAGTTATGAATGTATTCACAACTATGTAGATACTTCCCCGAAGACCTTGGATACCTTTGTATCTCCCATGCTTCGTAAAGGAGCCATCTCTGCAAAGAAAGATGAAAGGGTTATCATTCCCATCAACATGTGCGATGGAATCCTTCTTGGAACCGGACTTGGCAATACCGAATGGAACTGCTCTGCTCCTCACGGCTCCGGAAGAATCATGAAACGCAAGGAGGTAAAACAAAACTTTACCGTATCTACCTTCAAATCAAAAATGAAGGGAATCTATTCCAGTTGCATCAGTAAAGAGACTTTAGATGAAGCTCCTTTCGCTTACAGAGACTTAGAAGATATTGCTGATGTCATTGGTGAAACCGTAACGATCGACCGTATCCTCCGCCCTGTCTACAACTTCAAGGCCGGTGGAAACTAGAAAGTACAAGATAATGAGCAAATATAGAGAAACAATATAACGAGAAGCAACGCAGTAAATATACTGCCTGATTTAGAAAGGAACTTTGTATGAATTTGCCGATTACCGTCACTCAAGGTGACTTATTGGAAATATTATTAAATATTTCACCAAGCCGTCCGGTATTCATCTGGGGTGCCCCCGGCATTGGCAAATCTGCTCTTGTGGAGCAGTTTGCTGCTGAGATTGGACTTCCCTGCGTATCACTCCTTGGAAGCCAGCTGGCGCCGGAGGATATCATCGGAATCCCCCAGATAAATGGAGAAACCTCAGAATTTCTTCCTCCGAAAATGATTGCAAGAAAAGAGCCCTATGTGCTTTTTCTGGATGAGCTGAATGCCTGCTCCCAGGAAGTGCAGAAAGCCTTCTACTCGCTCATTCACGAAAGAAGAATTGGAGAATATCATCTTCCGGAAGGCAGCATAGTGGTAGGTGCCGGAAACAGAGCGCAGGATAGTGCCATTGTAAAAACCATGTCCTCTGCTCTCATCAACCGCATGTTTCATGTACAAATGAAAGCAGATGCAAGACAGTGGATCAAGTGGGCACAGGAGAATCACCTACATCCCTGGGTCATCGACTATATTATCCAGAGACCGGATCATCTTTTCTCTGAACCGCCCAAAACTGAAGAGCCCTTTTCCACTCCCAGATCCTGGCATATACTCAGTGATGCCCTCATAGAGTATGGGGCAGGAAAAAGAGAGCTTTCCGGTGATACATTGAAAATACTTGCTTATGGCAGCCTCTCTCCTTCCCATGCGGGAATGTTTTTGGCCTATACCAAGAGTTTGTCTAACAGCCATATGCTGGAAGATATCATTGCTAAAAAAGAAAAATGGCCTGCAAAAGCAAAGGACAGAGATATTCTCTACTTCCTTGCTCAGTCTTTCCGAGCAAAGCTGATCACCGATCTTCCAAAAAGTAAGCAGGACATTTCCGGAAATATGCTCTCTTTCGTATACAGAGTAAAGGAAATGATTAAGGAACTCTCTACTATTAATTTTGAGATTGCACAAATGGTGGTTGCGTCCGATGACGAGAGCCCCTTTCCTGACTGGTTTATGGTAGAGGTCATCCGTGATCTTCCAAGATTAGTAAACACTAAATAAAGGAGTTCATTATGGCTTATTTAAGAAGAAAATACTATTACAGAGACAAGGATGTGCCCAAAGAACTCTCTTCTCTTTATGCCGGATTTGACAGCCTGAATAATCATCCTCTCTTCTCACAACTAAAAGGGGAGATTTTCCCAAAGACCTCTCATCTGAATGGGAAAGGAGCTTTTTGCTGTGTCACCAAAGGCGGAGAGATTTTTTCAAACATAGCCTCTGGCCTGGACGCTAATGAATGGACTTATGCTCTGGCACACAGTCTGCTCCATCTGGCCTTTGGTCATTTCGATAAGGATAGGATGCCTCAGGAAGCAAAGGTTTATCCCGGTGTATGGAACAAGGCCTGCGATATCTATGTCACCAGATTTCTGGCAGACATTGGATTTGGGAAACCACTATTTCCGGATCCTGCGACGAAATATTCCATCCGGCTGAATGATGAGATCAAAATCTATAACTATCTCCTGAAAACCGAGGGAACAATGCCCAAGCAATCCCTGGGACTGAACACAACAGAAGCCTTAGATATGATTGGACTAAGTGCCCCTATCTTCTACAAAAAAGGAGAGAAAAATGAATATGCAGAGGCCTTTTCCCATGCCATTACCCACTCCATAAAGAAAGCTGTCAGTGAGGTGGGTGGACATGACTTTGGCAAGAAAAAAGACACCATAGTGACCAAAGCTGCCGAATGGTTTCTGGCTCACTACCCCTTGCTTGGGGGACTGGCTTCCTCCTTCAAGATCATCGAGGATGTTGACCTCTGCCACAAATATGAAATCCACATTGCTGCAGTAGATGCTAGGCAGGGAGAAATCTATGTCAATCCTTCCTGCAGACTTACTATGGAAGAATGGAAATTCGTCTTAGCCCATGAATATCTCCATGCAGGATTATGTCATCACGAAAGATGTCAGGGCAGAGATCGTTATCTATGGAACGTGGCCTGTGATTATGTCATTAATGACTGGCTTCATGAAATGAGAATTGGGGATATGCCGGAGGAAGGGCTTTTATATGATGAGGAACTCCACGCTATGTCTGCAGAAGCCATCTACGACCTGATCATAAAGCAGATGCGAAAGTTTAAAAAACATGCTACTTTCCGTGGCTATGGACAAGGGGATATCTTTGGTAATCATAGTCCCCGCTTTGAAGGACTGGGCAAAGGAATCACTCTGGATGACTTCTTTCGAAGTTCCTTAAGGGAAGGTCTGGATTATCACATTACCCATAGCAGAGGTTATCTACCGGCAGGACTCGTGGAAGAAATTCGTACTCTTTCCATGCCACCAATTCCCTGGAAAGTGCAGCTTGGCAGATGGTTCAATGAACAGTTTCCGCCCCTAGAAAAACACCGTACCTATGCGAGACCAAGCCGCCGTCAGGGATCCACTCCGGATATTCCAAGACCCAGCTATATGCTGCAGGAAAAGAATTTTGGAAGCAGAACCTTTGGCGTTGTCATTGATACCTCCGGCTCCATGTGTTCCTCCCAGATTGGATTGGCTCTGGGAGCCATAGCAAGCTATGCGGTTTCCAAAGATGTGCCTTTTATCCGAATCATCTTCTGTGATGCAGAAGCTACGGATGCCGGATATATGGCTCCGGAAGACATTGCCGGTCGAGTAGAAATCACCGGTCGGGGCGGTACCCTCCTGCAGCCCGGCATCGACGCTATAGAAAAAGCAAAAGACTTCCCTGTAACCGGTCCGATACTCATTATCACAGACGGTTACATAGAAAAAAATCTGAAAGTAAAAAGAGAACACGCTTACCTTATCCCCAGCGGTAACCGACTGCCATTTCGGGCAAAGGGCAAAGTATTCTACATGGAAAATAAAGATAAGGAAAAAGAATAATATGATTGTACTGATTAATATCTTGGTGATAAACTATATGTTCCGGTCTGGTGTCCTCCCTAGCTCTACTCGTATAGTTTGAGCATATTTTGAAGAATTTGTTTCATTTCCTCTCGCATGCTCTCCGGCCGCAGCACTTCCACCCTGCTGCCTTGACTTAGGATCCACATAATTACTCCCTTTCCATACACCTCCGCTTCGATTATACATTCATTGTCATGTTGCTCAATCACTCTCGCTGTCGGCAGCCGATCCAAAATCGGTTCCGGGTTTTCACCATAGAATTTTAAAACCACTTTCTGTAGTTTACCAGCATACATAAACTGTATTCTTTTTCTGAATTCCCCCTCTTCAAAGCGATTTGCATAGGTAACCTTAAATTTTTCATCAAGGCGTTTATACTTCTTTATTCTATCAATTCGAAAAATCGCCGGATAATTGTACTTATGAACATATTTACCATAATTATCCTTTTCAACAATATAAGCATTTAAGTAGAAATAATACTCAGAAAAAAGAATTGATATTGGCTCAACAATTCGCTTGATAGATTCTCCTGGTGCATTTGCTCTTGCATAACGTAGCGATACTAAATTATACTCATGAATATCTGAGCCAATCTCCCATAATTTATCCTGAATGTGTTCCTTATGATTCAGTTCAACATAATGATATTTTTCATTTGCAATTAAGTCACTGACAAGTTTCATATTCTTTAGCGGAACACATCCTTTTACAAGCTTATCCAAGATAATTTTCAGTTCACGTCGAGTGAATGCTCTGCTTTCCAGAAGTATTTTTGACACAGCCAGTATTTCACCGTTTGTCATCATAGAAGGTTCATCGCCAATCATTATGAAGCCTTCTTTTGTTCTATCATATACTACTTCTCTTGTATCTCTGCCATTACTCTCACTTCTATCACATAAAAAAGCTCTGATATCATCGATATCTCTCTGGATTGATCTTTCATCCACGCCAAACTTCTGTGATTCCGTTTTCTTGTTAATAACCTTCCCTTCACAAAGACGAACATACATATCTAATGTTCGCTGATTTTTTGATTCCTTACTCATGCCTTCTTTGACCTTGCTTCCTTTTGCATTACTCAAACTTCCATCTTTCTATAACTTGTCGATTTCACCAAGAGATGATTCTATAAAAACAACCTTCATTATCTTCCATAAGTTAACGATTGACTCACCTAGTTTTTCAATCTCAGCTTGTATTTCCTTATCCATTGCTGAGGTTTCTTCTCTTAGTTGATTACTTAGCTTAACCAATTGAGTTATGCTTTCTTTATGTGCAGATTTTATTTCCTCTGTCTCATTAGTAAGAAGTGTAATAGAATCGTAAACCGTGTTCAGCATATCATATATCCGCTCTACTTCTTTCTCCGCTTTTGACAGCGAACTTTCGATGCTGTCGCCTAATCCGTTAATCGATTCCGTGGTCAAACTCTCCAGTCTACTCATTGAAAATAATAACTTCGAATTCATTTCATTCAAAAGTGCCTTGAGTTCTTCTATCGATTTGCAATATGATACAGATGCATTGTGACATTGCTGAATAATCTCAGTAATCATAGCATCTCCATGGTTTCTAATTGCATCAAAAATATTTTTTGTTTGCTCATCTAAATAGGATTTAATCAGTATTTCCTTACTTTCTGCTAGCCGCTGATTCTCTTCCCGCAGGGAAACAATCTCTTCTTGCAATTTATTAATAGCGTCTTTATCCGCTAGTCCAATCTTTGACCAAAAACTCATTCTTATTCCATCTCCACTGCAGTTATAATACACTCGGCGGATTCCATAATTGGCGAACATTCATTTATGACTTCGTCCACATTAAGGCTTCCTTCTTTCGCTCGCACTTCCATCTGTTCAAGTTTATTAATATAATCTTTCATCTGCTTTTCTTGATCTTCCAAACGAATGCTCAATCTTTCAGTAAATTCTTTTTGAATGTCTTCCATATATTTCTTCAATTTTTTGTAGAAATATGTTTCTGCCTCTTCTATTATCCTGTTTGCTTCTTTATTCAAAGCAGCCTTCTTTGCCTGTCCTGGATTCATTTCCAAAACCTTTACAAATCTTCTGTCATTTTTTGAAAGACGCTCTTTAACATATTGCATAATAGTTCCGTTGAGTGTTTCTTCGGCCTGCTTCTGCTTTTCCTCAATAATTTCAATTAAATCCGGAAATCTCGCTTTTGTCTTTTTCTTTAAATCCGAGAACATTCCCTCTACACTGCTCATGCATTTTTTTTCAGATTGATTAACATCTCCCTGTATAGAATCTCTGAATTCACTTAACACTTTATCAACATCCATTTGATCTTCGACACTGCTACTAGCATAGGAGCTGCCACCTAATTTATCGTTGACCCAATCAACAGCTCTTTCAATCTTATCTGCAACCCAATCTATAAAAAGTCCAAAAAGTCCCATGTTTTATCTACCTCTCCTTTCCAGATCAGTAATAACACACATAATCCCTTTTTCCAACTGCTCAGCTGCATTACGAATTTCTTGATTTGCTGACTCCATTTTTTGTTTTTCAGCCAGAGCCTCATCTAATTGTCTCTTTAATTCTTCTGCTCCGCTTTCAGCCAAAGAAATTGCTTTAAGTTGCTTATTAACAGCTGACTCGCTTATTTCTTTTATGCGCTCTTTACATCTGCCAAAGCCCCTTTCAATTCCTGCAACTTTCAGTTCCCTATGCTTAGCGATTAAGGTATCCTCTAATTTCTTTCTTAAGAACTCAATTCCTGCGTTTTGTTTTACTTTTGCAAGATTATCTTGCTCATATGGTAATTTATTTATATCATACCTGCGGCTATTTAAGGTTCTCTTCACAAAGCTCTCTAATGCAGAATAATCGTTATCAGAAAATGCAGCCGGATCACTTCTCTGATCCGCATCAAGACTAATCCATTTATTTAACAATAAATCCATTTTTGCAGATGTAAGAATAATTCTGCTTCTGGCAGCCCTATTATTCTCATATCTCCTTGCACCAACCAATTTCTTAACCCATAAGGATACAACTTTTTCACAGTCTTCTTCTGTATCTTTCAAGTCCTTTTGCGTTGCAACAATATATGCCTTCTTTGTATCCGTGCAGTCAAGAACAGTAGTTATAATTTCATTTCCTTCTGCCGTTAATGCAGCTGTTGGAACTGCAATTAACACAGCATCTGCCTTCTTAATATATGCTCTGGTAATGTCTGACCTGTACTTTACAGGGTCCTTTAATCCCGGAGTATCAACAAATACAACTTCTTTTGGCATATTGAAAATAGATGTATCAACCCCCACCTCGACCTCTGCCACAAACAAATGATCATAATCTCTTGACGAAGTATATTTCTTAACATTCCTACGGAGTTCTGCGACATCGCTGCATGTTATATATAATTCTTTATGATTGACCCATTTCTTTTCAAGTCCTGCAATTTCCGGCTGCTCTATCATATGTCTCAAACTGTCTTTTCCAACATTTTTGCTTTTCAAAGCACTGTTTTTCAGTTTGCTCCACTCTTTTTCATTCTGAAAACGAATCTTTACATAATATCCAGTAGTTGATCTGAATTTCGTTAATGCTGCTGTCTCTGGATTTACTTCAACTGATGCAATTTCCTCTCCCATTAATGCATTCATCAGAAACGATTTTCCGGCTTTCATAACACCTACAATCGCAATTTGAAACTCTTCGCTCTTGCATTTATTAATAAGGCTGTCAATATCTTTAACCAACTCATCTGTAAACCCAGGAATTTTTCCAAGTTCTGCCATAAGTTTAACTTTACGCATAACACGGGCTTTCTTTCTGGCTACTACGCTCCATGCAATGTCTTCAAAATCATCTTCGGAATTAATTATCTTTGATAATTCGCCCAATATTTTCCTGGTTTCCTCACTCATATTGTCAGTTTTTAGTGAATGGATTTCTCCGCAATATGGGCAGATTCTCTGCCAGGAAAGAATCTCCCTCTGGCATTTCGGGCATCTCTCTCTGGCAAACTGTTCCACCTTTGAGATTCGAGTCTCTTGCTCAAGAAGTTTCTCTTTATACTGTTTGTAAAAAGCTACGATTGCTTTTCTTATCATTAAAACACCCGCAGCAACCTCATTTTGATTTTCTTTTAATTCTAGATATACATCACTAATTCTGTCATTAACTGCGAGCATAAGTTTTCGGTTATTATTACACTCTGCCATAACACGATTAATTACGCCTTGCGCAGCATACAACGCATTAGTTTGATCTTTTAAAATTGAGTCGCGTAATTTCTGATTCTTTCCTGTGAAATTTCCAATTAGCCGCTTGAATATTCCTTGATCACTTAATGCGGTTGACCTGCTTTCAGCCGATGCCAAAAGTGTTGTACACTCTACGGTTAATTCACATATCTCTTCCATATTATTTTTAGAGGAAGCAACTATCTTTTCTATAAGTGAATTTATTTCCGTTTCACTGACGTCTGTCAGCATAGAGGAAGATATTATATTTAGTTCTTCAGCCATGACTATTTCTCCTTCATCAGTTCATTAAATAAATTATTAAATCCATCTTTTTGCATTTCTGCTTTTATTTCATTCCCTGCCCTCACCAATTTTGCCTTTTTTACTTCAAATTCTTCCATTTTTTTCTGGGCAACTTTTAATATCATCTGACTTTCAGCATTTAGCATCAACATATCGACCATTGGCTGAAGAGTCCTTTTAGCATCCGCATAGCCTTGTTCAATACGCTTTGCTGAACCATCCGGAGTAAAATCCAATGTTCCAGTCAATGCATTGCCCAAATCAATACTTGGAACAATTTCAATTATCGTTGAATTAGGATACTTGTCTTTATCAATAATGGAATCCCGACTAAGGTGAACAACAAATATATGTTCAACCCCTGTCTCATAAATTGGGTCAATCGGTATATTATCTCCAACTATCGGAACCCCACCATCACAATATTTATGTCCTTCAAATTCCTCATTTAGAAAAACAACTGGTATTGCAGATGAAGCTAACAATATTTTAATAATGCCATCAGCGTCCAATTCGTTTAGCTTAAATCGTTCAACATTTAGCGATGGACATCTTAGACACGTGGCAAAGCATAGAACATCACTGTTTTGCAAAAGCGGAAAATTGATTCCATCATGAATTAATTCAATTAATCCATTCCTTGAGAACATATAATCTGAACGTATCCTCGTTAATAATAGCCGTGCAATAGCCTCTGCCCCCATAGCTGTTTCAGAAAGTACTAAAGACGAAATGCGTCCCATGGGTCCCGTTAAAGAAATACCTGCCGTAGCAAAAAATTTTACTACATCCTCTGGCTTGATTTCTTTCGGTGATAATATTTTTTTAGGTTCTATATTAAGCCATAAATCTTCTGCGATTTCATAAGAACTACCAACAAATAATGCGGCATTCAATGCTCCCACAGACGTCCCTGAAACCGATCTGACATATTGGTCTAATCCAATTTCGTGAAGATATTTCCAAACTCCTATTTCATAAGCACCTTTACCACCGCCACCAGCAAAGACCAACCCGATTCCTTTCATCGCTCATTCTCCTACTTCCTTTTATTTTGAAACAAATGAATTTCTTTGTTTTTTACACAGAATGCTATCTGTTCTTCTAATAGCCTCTTTCTCTGTGCACCGTGTAATGTTATAAAATTGAAGCACACAACCAGTTCAGGGTATGATGAAACGAAAGTTCTTCTTAATGCAATTATTTTACTCACCGAAATCTTGCAGCCCTCTGGGACATTGATGTTCAATACTCGTATTCCATTTTGTACTTTAAATTCACCAACTGATAGTCCTTGTTGCAAGATAAATTCCTTCATTTCTTCATCAAGTTGATATTCTTCTACCAAATGTAATCTATCAATATCATTCAAGACATTATTAACCAATAACAACTTTAGTAGTTGCTCAATATTATCAATTCTTTGACTCTGCTTCTCTAGAATTTCAATAAAATATGAAAACTCTTTATTATTTTCCAAAATATACACTCCTATGTAAACATTAATAAGTTTACATTATTTCAATGACATTATTTGTCATTTTTATTATCTTTTCTCCAATTAATATACTTCCCCGACTTTATCCTCTCATCCTTAGGCTTTTCTGCAACCTCTGAAATTTTTAAGTAACCGTTCATAATTTACCTCACATAATAAACAAAGGGCATAGCCTCATTATCGAAATAATAAGACTGTACCCATAATCAATACTGCAACTGGCTGACATTTAACGGTTCCTATAGTTTTGCGTCACACATTTTCACAAGTTTTGCCTCGATATCATGATAGTACTTATTATACGCTTGTATACGCACAACGTCAATTATTTTTTAGTCACAACGAACATTTTATCTTGAATCACGCTTTTTCTTTTGTATATTTTACACAAATAGAACATATGCTATGTCTAAACCGAAACCTTAAAAAAAGAATTATGGGATGAAAAGATTGCCGACAGCCTAAACTGTTCCTCATCGTTTCCCATTATACCGCACCTAAAAAGGACCTTGAAAGAGGTTACTCTCTCAAGGTCCAAACTCACAATAATACAATTTTTTCCTACGCCAAATAATGTAAAAGTATATTTTTAGTACAGCTTTGCTCCTGCCGGAATCTTATCATCTACAATCAGCACATTCAGTCCTTCTCTTCCTTCCACAATGTGTGTGGCTGAAATGATCATACCGCAGGAATCGATTCCCATCATCTTTCTTGGCGGCAGATTTACGATAGCAATCAGTGTCTTTCCTACCAGCTCTTCCGGCTCATAGTAATCATGAATACCGCTTAGGATCACACGGTCTTCTCCGCTTCCGTCATCCAGTACGAATTTCAGAAGCTTTTTGCTCTTAGGTACTGCTTCACACTCTTTTACTTTTACAGCGCGGAAGTCAGACTTGCTGAAGGTGTCAAAGTCAACCATATCTTCAAATAATGGTTCTACCTCTACCTTAGAGAAATCAATGGTTTCTTTCACTTCTTCGATGACTTTTTCAACTGTTTTTGTCTCAGTTGTTTTCTCAGACTGTGCCGCATTGTTTGCCTCGTTCTTTGCTGCGCCCTGAGATTTCATTGTGGGGAACAGCAGAACATCACGGATGGCTGCGCTGTTTGTCAACAGCATGCACATTCTGTCGATACCGAATCCGATGCCGCCTGTAGGAGGCATACCGATTTCCAGTGCGTGAAGGAAGTCTTCGTCTGTAGTATTTGCTTCTTCGTCACCCTGAGCCAGCAGCTCTTCCTGAGCTTTGAATCTTTCTCTCTGGTCAATGGGGTCGTTGAGCTCTGAGTAGGCATTTGCCATTTCCCAGCCGTTCATAAAGAACTCGAAACGCTCTACATACTCCGGATTCTCTGGTTTCTTTTTCGTAAGAGGAGAGATTTCAATGGGATGGTCCATAACAAAAGTAGGCTGGATCAAATGCTCCTCAGCGAACTCTTCGAAGAACAGAGAAAGAATATCTCCCTTCTTATGGCGTTCTTCAAACTCTACATGGTGTTCTTTTGCTACAGCTCTGGCTTCTTTCAGGGTATGGATCTCGTTAAAGTCTACACCTGCATATTTCTTAACTGCGTCTACCATGGTAATGCGCTCAAAAGGTTTACCCAGATCCATCTCAATGCCGTTATAAACAATCTTTGTAGTTCCCAGAACTTCCTGGGCCACATGACGGTACAGATTCTCTGTAAGGTCCATCATGCCGTGATAGTCGGTATATGCCTGATAAAGCTCCATAAGAGTGAACTCTGGATTATGTCTGGTGTCCAGACCTTCGTTACGGAACACTCTTCCGATTTCGTAAACCTTTTCCAGTCCGCCTACGATCAGTCTCTTTAAATACAGTTCCAGAGAAATACGCAGCTTAAAGTCCTCGTCAAGAGCATTGAAATGAGTCTCAAAAGGACGGGCGGCAGCCCCACCTGCGTTGGCAACCAGCATAGGTGTCTCTACTTCCATGAAGCCCTGTCCGTTTAAGTAGTTCCGGATGCTTGCCAGAATCTTAGAACGTTTGATAAAAGTATCCTTTACATCTTCGTTCATGATCAGATCCACGTATCTCTGACGGTAACGCAGATCTGTATTTGTCAGACCATGGAACTTCTCAGGAAGAGGATTCAGGCTCTTGGAGAGCAGTGTCACTTCAGTAGCATGAATAGAAATCTCCCCTGTTTTGGTCTTAAACACTTCGCCTTTGATTCCTATGATATCGCCGATATCCAGTTTCTTGAAATCTTTATATGATTCCTCTCCAATATTGTCTCTTGCCACATAGGCCTGCATAGAGCCCTGGAGATCCTGGATGCTGCAGAAAGAGGCTTTTCCCATAACACGTTTGGACATCATACGCCCTGCCAGGGTAACCTCTTTTCCTTCGAACTCATCGAAAGCATTTTTAATTTCCATGCTGTGGTTTGTCACATCATATTTTGTGATCTGGAAAGGATTCTTTCCGTTTGCCTGTAAATCGGCTAATTTTTCACGGCGGACCTGTAATAAATGGTTTAAGTCCTGCTCCTGGGCTTTCTTCTGTTCTGCCACTTCGTACACTCTCCTTCTATATAGAATTATATATTTCTTTCAATTTCCAGAACTTTGTATTCCATAACTCCTGAAGGCATCTCTACGGAAACGGTATCCCCCTTCTTCGCTCCGATCAGAGCCTTTCCAACAGGAGATTCATTGGAGATCTTACCTTCCAGACTGTTTGCTTCTGTAGAACCTACAATCCTGAATTCCATCTCCTCATCAAATTCTACATCGTATACTTTGATCTTACATCCAACGCTGACCTTGTCCAGATCAACCTCGTCTTCTACTACTACCTCTGCGTTTTTCAGGATTTTCTCAATTTCTTCAATCCTGGCTTCTATGTCTCTCTGCTCATCTTTTGCAGCATCGTATTCTGCATTCTCAGATAAATCTCCCTGCTCTCTGGCCTCTTTGATCTTATCTGCTACTTCTTTTCTTTTGTTTACCTTCAGATCATGTAGTTCATCTTCCAGTTTTGTCAATCCCGCATAGGTAAGCAATGTTTTCTTTTCTTCCATTTTTTGTACACCCTTTCTTATATTCTGATATATGGACTTTTGCCCCTATAAACGCTTCTTAACAGTCATAATATTATAAATAATACCCTGATATATGTCAAGTAATAATGTTCGATTTTTACTACATTGTCTGTATCAGCTCTTCCAGTTCTTCCCAGCTCTCCACCTCGTTGACCTTTCTCCGCACAGCCGCTGAATGGGGCATTCCGGAAGTATACCAGGCAATATGTTTGCGCATTTCCCGGATTCCTGTATAGGCCCCTTTGTGTTCCAGCTGGAGTCTTCCGTGGCGAAGCATCATTTCTTTGATTTCTTCTTTGTCCGGCGGCGGCAGAAGCTCACCTGTCTCCTGATAATGAAGTATCCTGGAAAAAAGCCAGGGATTTCCCTGGACGCCCCGTCCTATCATAATGCCGTCACAGCCTGTTTCCCTTACTATGGCCTCTGCTTTTTCAGGGGAATCTATGTCTCCATTTCCAATGACCGGAATAGAAACTGCCTCTTTTACCTGCCGGATAATATCCCAGTCTGCCTGTCCGGAATAATACTGTTCCCTGGTCCTTCCGTGGACGGCTATGGCTGCAGCTCCTGCATCCTCTGCGATTTTTGCAATTTCCACTGCATTTACACTGTCTTCCGTAAATCCCTTTCGGATTTTCACTGTTAAAGGCTTCTCAATGGCCCTTGAAACCTTATATATGATTTCATGAACCAGGGCAGGATTTTTCATCAGTGCAGAGCCTTCTCCGTTATTTACCACCTTTGGGACCGGACATCCCATATTTATATCCAGAATATCAAAATTTCTCTCTTCTATCTGTCTGGCAATCTCTGCCATAAGGTCCGGCTCTGAACCAAAAAGCTGGAGAGACACCGGTCTCTCCCTCTCATCGATCTGCATAAGGCTTTCTGTATTTTTATTTTTATAATATATGGCCTTGGCGCTTACCATTTCTGTACAGATCAGCCCTGCTCCCTGCTCTTTGCACAGGAGGCGGAAGGGGAGGTCCGTTACACCTGCCATAGGCGCCAGCACCAGATTGTTTTCCAGTGTTACGTTTCCGATTTTAAGCTTCATTCCTGCTCTCTGCCTCTTTGTTTTTTTCGTATATGATCCGAAGGCCCTCTAAAGTCAGCCGCTGGTCATAGATATCGATGGCCTCAGTCTCCCTGGCCAGTACCTTTCCCAGTCCTCCGGTAGCCACTACCTTGAGATTTTCCAGACCGGATTCTTCCTTCACTTTCTTTACAATATACTCTACCTGTCCGATATAGCCGTACACCAGCCCGGCCTGCATACTGGTTATGGTGTCTTTTGCCAGTATGGATTCCGGCTTTTCTATGGCAAATTTCGGAAGTTTAGCCGCCTGCTGCCACAGGGCTTTAGCGCTGATCTCCAGCCCTGGAGATGTAATCTCCGCTACAAATTCTCCTTCTTCATTTACCAGGTCGTAGGTAGTAGCTGTACCAAAATCAGCAATCAGCACCGGCCCTCCATAAATCTCATAGGCAGCTGCCGCATCCACGATCCGGTCCGCTCCCAGAGATCTGGGATTTGCTGTCTTAATGACAATTCCCGTAAAACTATCTGCCTTTACAAGATAAGGCTTTATATGGAAGTATTTTATGATGCTGCTGGTAAGAGAATGCATAACATCAGGCACAACTGAGCTGATAATGGCAGCGTCCACCCCTTCCTTATTGATTCCCCGGTATTCCAGCATATTACAGATAAAAATCCCGTATTCATCAGAGGTCCGGCTGTAGCCTGTAGTCATCCGAAAAGTTCCCTTTAATTCTTTCTCCTCAAAAACTCCCAGTGTTATATGCGTATTTCCAACATCTATAACCAGCAGCATGTCCTATTCCTCCAGCCCTTCCCCCAGGAAGAACACCCGGTAATATAATTCCAGAGACTCCAGAAGCTCTCTTTTGGTCTTTCGAAGTTCTTTGATCCTCAGCACACTACCGATATCGTCAAACATAGCGTCAGCTTCCAGGGCTTCCACCTGAAACTGAAGATTTCCCTCTTCATCAAACTCCAGAGTAAGGATTCCGCCGATTTCCTCTGTGTACATAACGCACATGATCTGCAGCTCATCCTTTATCTGCTGAGGCAGGGCAGAAAAATCTTCATTAAAATAATATTTCTGTTCATAGGCGCTGGCGCCGCATAAAACTACTTTATCTTTATACATTTTCACATTCCTTTTCTCTTTATACATAGCTGTACAGTCCCCGGACGGAAACCTCACCTGACAGGATTTCTCTCAGATTTCCATGACTGTCTTCCACCAAAAGCTCGCCCCTGTCATTGATTCCCCTGGCAGTTCCCTGCCATTGGCTGTTTTTCTCCAGGATTCGTACCTGCTGGTCTTTGTTCAGAAGAAGGCTTTCATAGTCTTCTTTCATTAGGGAAAGGTCTTTGGTTCTGAGAAATTTTTTATAATTTTCTTCAAAGCACTCCATAATCCTGGCGATTCCTTCAATTCTGTCTGCCTCTTCTCCTATTTCCAAAGCCAGGGAAGTAGCCTTGTCCCCAAGCTCTGGGGGGAATTTTTTCTGATTTACATTAATCCCCACTCCGATCACGATATACTCTGGATTCTGGCCCTTTAGCTTCATTTCTGTGAGAATACCGCAGATTTTTTTTCCGGAATACACCAGGTCATTGGGCCACTTGATACCTGCCCTTTTTCCTGTAAGCTGCTCCACACCCTGGGCCACAGACAATCCCATGACCAAAGTGAGCTGGGAAGCAGATAACGGCTGAATCTCAGGTTTCCACAGAAGAAGGCTCATATAAATATTCTCTCCCGGAGGAGAGGTCCATACTCTTCCCTGGCGGCCTTTTCCGGCGGTCTGTTTTTCCGCCACAAAAAGGGCGCCGTCTGGATTTTTGATTCCTTTTTCCATCCAGATACGGCTCCCTGCATAGTCTTTTGCCCAATTATTGGTGGAATCTATCTCTTCTTTCCACAGAACCTGCCGGGCAATCTTTTCAGTTCTGAGACATTCCTGAAACCGCCCGGCAGGGAAATACTGTTGGTTATTATCTTTGCACATTAAATTTCTGCTCCCAGAGTAGCGGCCATCACAGCTTTAATGGTATGCATCCGGTTTTCCGCCTCGTCAAAGACTACAGACTGAGGAGATTCGAAGACTTCATCTGTAACTTCCATCTCTGTAATGCCGTATTTTTCTCCCATTTCCTTTCCGATTTCTGTATTCAGGTCATGGAAAGAGGGCAGACAGTGAAGAAAGATTGCCTGGCTTCCTGCATTTTCCATTACTTCTTTTGTTACTTTGTAAGGAGACAGCTCCCGGATTCTTTCTTCCCATACTTCGTCAGGTTCACCCATGGATACCCATACATCTGTGCAGATCACATCGGCTCCCTTTGTACCTTCCTTTACGTCTTCTGTAAGGGTGATCGTTCCTCCTGACTCTTTTGCATAGCCTTGGCACTGCTCTACCAGTTCCTGGTTTGGGAAATATTTCTTCGGAGCACAGGCTACGAAATGCATGCCCATCTTGGCACAGAGGATCATCAGAGAATTTCCCATATTATATCTGGCATCTCCCATGTATACCAGTTTCAGGCCTTCTACTTTTCCCAGGTGTTCTTTGATTGTCAGAAGATCCGCCAGCATCTGCGTGGGGTGATACTCGTTAGTCAGCCCATTCCACACCGGAACTCCCGCATACCGGGCCAGTTCTTCTACGATTTCCTGACCAAAGCCTCTGTATTCGATACCATCATAAATCCTTCCCAGAACTCTGGCTGTATCTTTAATGCTCTCCTTTTTTCCAATCTGAGAGCTCTTAGGGTCCAGGAAAGTGCTTCCCATTCCCAGGTCGCTGGCTGCAACTTCAAAAGAGCAGCGGGTTCTTGTACTGTTCTTTTCAAAGATCAAAGCAATGTTTTTTCCTCTGAGAACATCTACCGCTTCTCCTTTTTTCTTCTTCTCTTTCAGCTTTGCTGACAGGTCAATGAGATACTCGATTTCTTCTTTTGTAAAATCTTTCAGTGTGAGAAAATTACGTCCTTTTAAGTCCATATTGCTTTTCCTCCTGTTTTGGTTTTTATATATTCAGACTGATACAGCTATGCCCTTATCCGCTAATTTCCTTCCATAATAACATGCTTTCCTTGTACAGGGCAATAGTTCAAGTCATTTTTCCCTGATAAATCGTAAAAGTTTAATCCGATGAAACAGCAAAAAGGACCCCTGCATGTCTGCAGCGGCCCCCTTGCCATCTGTTTCACTTTATTCCCGCGAGCAACGAGCCAAGCGGGCATGCTCGCATGTCCATTTGGCGACTGCCGCGAGGGTCTTTTATTTATTTTCACTGTCTTTGATAACTTCTGTCAAAGAAGAAGCAAGTCCGGCAATTCCCTGTATTTCAGAAGGAATAATGATCTTTGTGGATCTGCCGTCTGCTGCTTTCTGAAATGCCTCCAGGCTCTTCAGAGTCAGCACCGCCTGGTCTGCTCCGGCTTCTTTGATAAAACGGATACCGTCTGCATTGGCCTGCTGCACTTTCAAAATCGCTTCTGCCTTACCTTCTGCCTCCCGGATCATCTTCTCTTTCTCAGCCTCAGCACGAAGGATGGTTGCCTGTTTTTCAGCCTCTGCGTCAAGGATTTCCGATTCTTTCTTTCCTTCTGCCACAAGAATGGTGGATTTTTTCTCACCTTCTGCACGGAGAATAGCTTCACGGCGTTCACGTTCCGCCTTCATCTGTTTCTCCATGGCTTCCTGGATAGCTGCCGGCGGAATGATATTCTTCAGTTCCACACGGTTTACCTTAATGCCCCAGGGATCTGTGGCTACATCCAGAGATGCTCTCATCTTGGTATTGATAATCTCTCTTGATGTAAGAGTAGCGTCCAGCTCCATATCACCGATAATATTACGAAGAGTTGTTGCTGTCAGATTTTCAATAGCCATAATGGGATTTTCCACGCCATAGGTAAAGAGCCTTGGGTCTGTAATCTGGAAAAACACAACTGTATCGATACGCATGGTAACATTATCTTTTGTGATCACCGGCTGAGGAGCAAAGTCCACAACCTGCTCTTTTAAATTTACCTTCCGCGCAACCCGGTCAATAAAAGGAATCTTAATATGCAGTCCCGTTCCCCAGGTTGCCAGATACATTCCCAGCCTCTCAATAATTAATGCATGCGCCTGAGGCACGATCTTGATGCAGGAAGCTGCCAGGATCAACAGCAAAACTACTAACACAATTACTACAATTAAACCAGCCATACTACTTTTCCACCTCCACAATCAGTTTGACGCCTTCCACCGCCAGAACTTTCACTACTTTTCCTTCTTCAATCGTATCTCCATTTTCTGACTTTGCAGTCCAGACCATGCCGTCCACCATCACCTGTCCTTCTGCCTTCAGATTATCTATGGTCTCTACCACCACCCCTGTCTTTCCCGGTATACTATCTACATTGGTTTTCTGCTGGTTCTTGTTCATATACCTTACAGCCAGAGGTCTGGTAAATACCAGCAGCACCACTGAAACCGCAAGAAACAGCAGAATCTGGAGCCAGACAGGACCGCCCAGAAGTGAAACCACAAGGGCTGCTAAAGCTCCTCCCGCAAACCAGATGGTGGTAAGTCCCAGTGTAATAATCTCAATGACCACCAGAACTGCCAGGATAATAAGCCAGATAATAGGGATCATTCCCGCTGTTACTGCCATTTTCCCACCTTCTCCTTATTTTATTCCTCAAAGCAGCTTCTCCCAATGTGAAAAAGGGAATCTTCTCTGTAAAGCAGAGCCCTGACTTTGATAGGTGACTTTATTATATCTTAATTTTCTGAAATCAACAAGATTTTCTTGAATTATTTAACAAATCTGGCACACATTTTACAGAATTGAAACATATTAAAAGATGTGTGGAATTTTGTCTGTGAAGGTATAGTGCAGAATGAATTTCCAAAAGCAAAAAGAGCATCCAGAAACTTCTCTCTTTTCCCGGACGCTCTTTTCGGTTAATTCTTTTTTCTTATTTCTTAATAAAATGTCTGATTTGCAATTGTCAGTCCGCTTCCTCCCCCTGCATGGAAGAAGAGGCAGTCTCCTACAGTGTTTGCCCCTGCAAATACGTCTCTTGCTGCATCATAGCAGTCCTGTCTGGCACCTCTGCTCAATACGGAAGCAAGCTTTCCGCTGGCTACCGGGGAGAACTGGCCGCTCTGGTAAATAACCTCGGAGATGGTATTGGGGAACTGAGAGCTTCTCACCCGGTTCATTACCACGGCTCCAACACCGATTTTGCCTTCGTAAGGCTCTCCTCCTGCCTCGCACTCAATGATGGCTGCCATCAGGTCCAGGTCTGCCTGGGATACAGAAGCAGATACCTGGGCTGCCGCCTGAGCTTCTGCTTCAGCCTGGGCCTGAGCCGCCGCCTGGGCTTCTGCTGCTGCCTGAGCCTCTGCTGCTGCCAGAGCAGCTTCATCTACTGCCTCTGCACCTACAATATCAGCTCCTGCACCGTAGGAAGCTTCGAAAAGCTGCCTTGCAGCATCTCCGGTAACCAGAAGGTCTCCCCTGATATATCCTTCTACTTCTCCGGATACTACCTGCAACCAGCCATTCTCTTCTCCTACTACAGTTACCACAGCTCCTGCAGAAAGCTTACCTACCCGGTCTGTTCCGATGTCAGATCCCTGACGGATATTGGCATATGTATTTACATTTGCCGCCGCCTTATCTGACCAGTCAAAGGACTCCTCCTGTACGGCTTCCTGCACTTGTGCTGTATCTATATTCTGATTCTCCCCTGTCGTGTCCGCCATAGCCGGAACCGCCATTGTGACAGTCATCACTCCAACTGTTCCCACACAGGCCAAAAGTTTCTTCATTCTCTCTTTCATGAAATATAACCTCCTATAAGTCTGTAACATTTTTGTTATCATTTGTTACAAATTTATTAAGCTATGTTACGGACATATTCTATCAAGGTTACATTTTATTGTCAAGCGGGTAATTTTTGTAACATTTCACAGAATTTAGGAGGTAAAAATCCTAAAAAAGGTAATTTTGTAAAAAATATGTATTATTTTGTTAATTTAAACAATTTTCCCGGACTGTTTTTCTTGTAAAGACACTCAAGAATTTCTTCTCTGCCGGGAAGCCTCATACATCAGGATTCCGGAAGCCATAGCTGCATTGAGAGACTCTACTTGCCCCTCCATGGGAATCCGGATCCAGATATCTGCCTTTTGGGAAAGCTCTCTGCTTAATCCATTTCCTTCATTTCCAATAAAAAAAGCCGTGCCCTTTGTGTAATCCTCCTGGTCATAACTGTTTTTTCCTTCCAAATGTGCCGCGTATCCGGTGATTTTCTTTTTCCTGAGCCAGGGAAGAATCTCTTCCTGAATGGAGGAAGTGTAATAGAAAGGCATACGGTAAACAGAACCCATTGTAGAACGGATTACTTTTGGATTGTAAATATCCACAGAATTTTTCGACAGGATAATCCCTGTTACCCCTGCTCCCTCCCCAGTTCTGAGAATCGTTCCCAGATTTCCCGGGTCCTGAAGGTCTTCCAATATCATAAGAAGAGGGACTTTTCCCTCTGGCACCAGCTCCTCCAGGGTACAGTCTCTCATCTTTATCAGACACAGCACTCCCTGAGGCGTTACCGTATCGGAAAGTGTCTTAAAGACTTTATCTTCCACAACTTCTATGATTTCTCTCTCTTCTTTCTCCAATCCTTTCTCTCGAAGTATCTCCTTCCAGGTTCCTTTTTCGGCAAAAGCACCAGAAAGATATACCTTTTCAATCCTGTCTGCCGGGGCTTCCCGGAACATCTTAAGTCCCTCTGCAATAAAAAGCCCTTCTTCTCTTCTTACTTTTGATTTTTTCAATAATTGCTGTATTTTCTTTATCTGCCCATTTGACGTACTTGTGATCATATACCTGCCTCCAGTATTAAATTTCAGATATCCTGGTATAAAGAAAAGGCGCACTGCATTGATTTGCCGCACGCCTTTTTCTCTTCTGATAATGCTTTCTTTATGCCTGATTCTTTGTGTAATTGTGAGACAAAGAATAGCTGACTTCGTACTGATATTCGGAAATAGATTTCTTCATAGACAGCGCTTCGTTGATGTCCATATCCACATACTCACCGTTTCTGTAGCAGATTACTCTCTTCGTCTTTCCTTCCAGAAGTACGTCCACTGCTTTGGCTCCCATAATAGAAGCATAAACACGGTCTTTACAGGTAGGTGTTCCGCCTCTCTGCATGTGTCCCAGGATTGTTGCTCTGGTCTCGATTCCTGTGGCAGCCTCAATACGTTTTGCCATAGCTTCAGAATGGCCGATACCCTCTGCATTAATGATAATGTGATGCTTTTTACCTTTCTTACGGTTATCAATAATG
This sequence comes from Blautia sp. An46, assembly GCF_002161645.1. NCBI lineage: Bacteria > Bacillati > Bacillota > Clostridia > Lachnospirales > Lachnospiraceae > Blautia > Blautia sp. An46. The sequence continues at coordinate 79,242 of NZ_NFIF01000016.1, forward strand.
TTATTAATGATCCGCTGCTCATCATAGTCATATTTTTCAGGAAGAAGAATATCTTCCGCACCATTGGCAATACCGCACCACAGAGCAAGATAGCCGGCATCCCTTCCCATAACTTCAATGATACTTACACGCTCATGAGAAGTAGAAGTATCACGAACTTTATCGATTGCTTCCATAGCTGTATTGACAGCTGTGTCAAAACCAATGGTATATTCTGTACATGCAATATCCAAATCAATAGTTCCAGGTACGCCTACAGCATTTACACCCAGATTTGCCAGCTTCTGAGCACCGGCAAAGGAACCGTCACCACCGATAACTACCAGACCGTCGATACCGTGTTTCTTACAGATTTCGGCAGCTCTTTTCTGTCCTTCTTCTGTACGCATTTCTGCACAACGGGCAGTATAAAGAATCGTACCGCCCTTCTGTATGGTATCTGAAACATCCACAGCAGTCATATCTATAATTTCTTCATTCAATAGGCCTGAATAGCCTTTTAAGATTCCTTTCATCCTGATTCCGCGGCTTAAGCCTCTTCTTACAACCGCACGGATTGCCGCATTCATTCCCGGAGCATCTCCACCACTTGTTAAAACGCCAATTGTTTTGATTTCTTTATTCGCAGTCATCTTTCTCCTCCATATTCTCGCAGCCCTTTGTTTTGATTTTCATACATCGAATCGTTCTTATTTTATAGCATTTTCTGGATATTTTCAATACTCTTTTCTACAACTTTTACATTGTCCTTTCCGTACTTTTCGTACAGATTGTCGAGAAGTTCCTGATTTATCCTTACATTTTTTGATGGTCCCAGCTTTTTTACTGCCTTGGGAGAGCGGATATAGATTACCACCGCATCCTTGCCGTCTGAGTCTCTGATATCCTGATAGAGCTGCTCCTCTTGTGCCAGAAAGGCCTCTTTGTTCTCAAACTGGAACCAAAGTTCTCTTGGAACACTGTCAAAAGGATAGATATTTTCACAGATCAGCTTGCTGGCTTTGTCATCCTCAGCGGAAACCCGTCCCTGGATAAATACCTTGGCGTCTACATCCATAAACCGGACATTTTTTTCATAATCTCTGGGAAATACTACGATTTCTACAGTTCCCACCAGATCTTCCAGGGTAAGAAAAGCCATGATTTTATTGGTTTTCGTATATTTGATGGTTTTGGCTGTGATCATTCCGCCTACTACGGCTCTGGAACCGTCTCTTACCTTAGGCGCTCCCGTCTCTTCGTCCGGCTGAAAATCCCCGGTTACCGCAGTTATATTTTTCTTCCATCTCTCTGTATATTCTTCCAGAGGATGACCGCTTATATACACGCCAAGGACTTCTTTTTCAAAGGCCAGTTTAGCCTCTTTGGGATATTCCTCTACGTCCGGCATACGGATTTCAAAGGCCTCTTTTTCTTCATCAGAAACCAGATCAAAAAGGCTCATCTGCCCTGCCATTACATTCTTTTTCTCTTGATTTACAGAATCCAGGATCTGGGCATAGACCATCATTTTTTGCCTCCGGTTTCCCGGAAGACCGTCAAAAGCTCCGGCTTTGATAAAGTTCTCAATGACCTTTTTATTTACATCTTTTCCAGACATCCGTTCAATAAAATCCTGAAGATTTTTAAAGTCTCCCCTCTGGCTTCTCTCCTCTACGATTTCCTTGATCACCGGCCTGCCGATGCTTTTAATAGCCGACAATCCATAGCGGATAGAGCCATTATCCACAGAAAACTGGCTTTCACCTTTATTAATGTCCGGAGGAAGAATAGCTATTCCCATCTTTCTGCTGGAAAGGATATACTCCGCCACTTTAGAAGGATTATCAATAACAGAAGTCATAAGAGCGGCCATAAATTCTACCGGGTAATAATATTTGAGATATGCGGTCTGATAGGCCACCAGGGCATAGGCCGCTGCATGGGATTTGTTAAAAGCATACTTGGCGAAATCAATCATCTCGTCATAAATCTTATTGGCCACTTCTTCTGAAATCCCTCTGTTAATACAGCCTGGAACTCCTTCTTCCTCATTGCCGTAAACAAAGTTCTGCCGCTCTTTCTCCATGACAGCAGCTTTCTTCTTGCTCATGGCCCTGCGGACCAGATCGCTTCGTCCCAGAGTATAGCCTCCCAGAGACCTTACAATCTGCATAACCTGCTCCTGGTACACAATACAGCCATAAGTCGGCTTTAAGATAGGCTCCAGTTCCGGACAGTCATAATGGATACTGTCTGCATGGTTCTTTCCTTTGATATATTGAGGAATAAAGTCCATGGGGCCTGGGCGGTACAGCGAAATTCCTGCAATAACGTCCTCCAGATTCTGGGGTTTCAGCTCCTTCATGAAGCTGGTCATCCCTGCACTTTCCAGCTGGAACACTCCATCTGTCTTTCCAGCTCCCAGCATCTCATATACATTCTTATCATCATAATCAATATGATCGATATCCAGGGAAAGTCCCTTATCTCTCTCAGCCAGTTTTACTGCATTCTGGATGACTGTCAGGGTTCTGAGGCCCAGGAAATCCATTTTCAGAAGTCCCAGTTCCTCCAGTGTAGTCATCGTAAACTGGGTAACGATAGAGCCGTCAGAGGCTCTGGACAAAGGTACATATTCATCCACTGCTTTCTGGCTGATGACCACTCCCGCTGCATGCATAGAGGTATGTCTTGGAAGACCTTCCAGTCTTTTACTCATATCGATAAGAGTCTTCACTGTTTCGTCAGTTTCATAGAGATTCCGAAATTCCGGATTCATGGTCAGAGCTTTGTCTATGGTAATATTAAGCTCATTGGGGATCATCTTGGCGATGGCATCACACTGGGCATAGGGCAGGTCCATAACCCTTCCCACGTCCCGGATAACGCCTCTGGCCGCCATGGTACCAAAGGTAACAATCTGGACCACCCGGTCTTTTCCGTATTTTCTCACTACATAATCAATAACTTCCTGGCGGCGTTCAAAGCAGAAATCCACGTCAATATCCGGCATGGATACGCGCTCCGGATTCAGGAAACGTTCAAAGAGAAGATCATATTTAATCGGATCCAGCTTTGTGATCCCCAGGGTATAGGATACCAGGCTGCCGGCGGCAGAACCCCTTCCAGGTCCCACCATAATATCATGGTCTCTGGCATATTTGATAAAGTCCCATACAATAAGGAAATAATCTACATAGCCCATCTTTTTAATGACGCCCAGCTCATATTCCAGACGTTCTTTCAGCTGCTCCATATTTTCAGAATACCGTTCTTCCAGACCTTCATAACAAAGCCTGTTCAAATATTCCCAGGAAGTATACGGGGCCGGCACATCGAATTTCGGCAGTTTGGTCACACCGAATTCAATTTCCACATTGCACCGGTCTGCAATCTTCTGAGTATTGGACAGGGCCTCCAGAGCGTAGGGAAACAGTTCTTCCATCTCCTCAGGAGATTTCACATAATACTGCCCACCCTCATACCGCATTCTGTCCTCATCCTGAAGGCGCTTGCCCGTCTGAACACACAGAAGAATATCATGGGCCTGCGCATCCTCTGCATAGGTATAATGGATATCATTGGTGGCTACCAGCTCAATTCCTGTCTCCTGGCTCATTCTCAAAAGCTGCTGGTTGACTAGTTTCTGCTGAGGCAGCCCATGGTCCTGGAGCTCCAGAAAGAAGTTTCCTTTTCCAAAGATTTCCTCATAGCGAAGGGCAGCGCTTTTGGCCTCTTCATACATGCTCCTTGCAAGATTTCTTGCAACTTCTCCTGCAAGGCAGGCACTTAGTGCAATAATTCCTTCATGATATTCCTGGAGAAGTTCAAGGTCTACCCTTGGTTTGTAATAAAATCCGTCAATAAATCCCTTGGACACAATCTTCATCAGATTCTGATATCCAAGATTATTTTCTGCCAGCAGGACCAGATGATAGTATCGTTCATCAGAATGCCCCGCTTCTTTATCAAAACGGGAACCGGGAGCGACATATACCTCACAGCCCATGATCGGCTTGATGCCTGCTGCTTTTGCCGCCTTATAAAAATCAATGCAGCCAAACATGACTCCATGGTCTGTTATGGCTGCACTGTCCATTCCCAGTTCCTTTACTCTGGCTACATATTCATTTATTTTATTGGAACCGTCCAGCAGACTGTATTCCGTATGTACATGTAAATGAGCAAATTCCACTGTCTTTCTCTCCTTCGTTTCGCAGCTGTCCTATTCTTCTTCTCTCCGCTTTCTCAGCAGAACATTAAACCATTTATTATTTCTGTCTTCCCTTACATCACTGGTCTTCCATATATCAATAACCTGGATTTCAGGAAAAGAATCTAAAAGATCATTCAGCGAATCTCTGTTATAGTCGTAGAAATACCTGCCGTTGAATCTGCCCTTCCGGTCTCCTTTCCGCACAGAAAAGTAAAGAATGCCGTCCTCTTTTAAAGCTGACAGTATCTTGCCCATCACATCTTTTATCTCTTCCGGGGGAAAATGTCCCAATACAGCACAGGCCCAGATTCCATGAAAAACATTCCTGAATTCCATCTCCTCTACCCTAAGATGAAGAACTTCTCTTCCTGTATGGATGCTGGCCAGGTTGCACATTTTTTCAGACCCATCCATAGGGGTCACCACACAGCCCTCATCTTCCAGATACACAGTATCTCTGCCGGAACCGCATCCTAGATCAAGAACATCTGCACTTTCCGGCAGAAGCTCCACAAAACGTTCCAGCTGTTCTTCCATGCTTAAATCTACAGTCTCTTCATAATATGGCACGGCATATCGGTCATAATAATCTATCGAGTCCACTGATTTTCCTCCTTTTGGACATAAACATAAGTTATCATTGATTATACCATAATCTTTTTTTCTGGAAAAGCATTACAGTATATAAATTTTCCCGTTTTTCAGCTCTATTTTTTTCTCTTTCAGAAGGTGTCCCACTGCCCGTTTAAAAGCATTTTTGCTGAGCCCGAATTCCCTCTGTATCAGTTCCGGCGCAGCCTTGTCATCAAAAGGCAGTACACCGTCAAAGTCTTTAATAGTCTCAAAAACATTCTCCGCATCCTCATAAATCTGAAGATATGCTTTTTTCTTTGGACTTAAAGTCAGTTTGCCGTCTTCTCTCACTGCGCTTACACGGCAGGTTACTTCTTCCCCGACTTTGTAACCTCCCTGGGCCTCCTGTCTGGGTATCATGGCAGAATACTTATAGTCCACCGCCACAAAAACTCCAAAGTTATCACTGATCTCATACACCACCCCTGTAACGGTATCTTCTTTGTCATAGGGCGCTTCTGTGGAGAGATAATGGTATACTTTCATAGTTCCGCACAGCCTGCTGCTCTTGTCAATATATACTGCTGCCAGAACTTCTTCTCCTTCATGGAGCTTCTTTGTCTGCTCTTTATATGGAAGAAACAGATCTTTTTCCAGACCCCAGTCCAGAAAGGCGCCGATTCTTGTCACCTGAGCGACCTTCATTACTGCCAGCTCTCCCAGAACAGCCTTAGGCCTGTCTGTAGTTGCGATCAGACGGTCAGAAGAATCCTTGTAAATAAAAACCTGGAATCTGTCCCCTTCTTTGGTTCCCTCCGGCACTTTTTTTCCCGGAAGGAGCACCCGCTCCTCCTGACCTGCATCAGTCTTTTCTCCCAGGTAAACGCCGAAATCTACTTTTTTTACCACTGTTAATTCCTGTACTTTTCCTAATTCGATCATACTGTCTCCTTTTATTTCCGCAGTTCCACCACTGCATAGACTTCCTTTTCAGGGCTTTCCAGAACCACTGTATAGACGTCTTCCTCTTCCTTTACCTTTGGCAGGATCACGTCATTTAAAACTGCCTGTTTCTTATATTCTGCCCGCATTTGTCCCACTGTAAAATCTTCCGGAAGATATTCCTGGGCCATAAGCACATACTGTCCATTGTTCACATGATGATTGGTATCCAGATGATGGGGCCTTACCTGAAAAGAAGGATATTCCTTCATACCTTCAGGAATAGCGATCTTCCTGGAGGAATAATCCATATCCAGCTTTTCCCCCAGCGTATAGGCCTGCAGCTGTTTTTCATCTGGGTTCACCGGTTTTCCGGAAGCAGCATCCAGAAATGTCCAGAGACTGTTAGCATAGGCAATCAGTTCTCCATTCTCGTCCTCCATGGTAAAATTCCGGTTTCCCAGAAATCTTTTAAAAGCATACGGCCAGGTAGAAATCCTGATTTTTTCAAACAAAAGAGGATATCTCTTTACAACGATCTGCCAGGACGTCAGTACCCATATCTGGCCTTTTTTTGCCAGATAGTCCATTCCCACCCCTATACTCTCTGAATGAAAAGTACAGCAGTCCTGAAAATAGTTTAATATTCCATTTAATGTCAGCCTTCGGTCTTCTCCGGTTTCACTGTACCGGACCCTGCTGTCAAAAGAAAATCCCATAGCACATCCTTCTCCCAAATCTCTATATACGAAAATATCCCAGACACTTGTCTGGGATATTCGTAGCTGGGCTACAAGGATTCGAACCTTGAAATGACGGAGTCAGAGTCCGTTGCCTTACCATTTGGCGATAGCCCAATATTTTCAATGTTGTCTCACAACAATAGTTATTATATATCATCTCTTTTTAAAATGCAAGCACTTTTTTTATTTTTTTTAATTTTTTTAATTTTTTTCTAGTATCTTTTTTATAGGGATTTTTCTGCTTTTAAGGATACTTTATATAGATTGTTCTTGCTTCTCCGCCATGATACAATAAATAGGCTACCGCCCCTAGACAGGTAGAGGAAGGGGGTGCGCACCAATGAGTGAATTTCTGTCATTTTTTCTTTCCGTTTTGGCAAGTGTTGTTGCCTACTTCATTTGCAAATGGTTGGACGGAGAGCAGTAACAGGTAGCCAGCCTAAGGTATAAGCCGCCTTCCCAAAATGGAATAGAAACTCCCCAAAGCTGCAACTTCGGGGAGTTTCATGCGCTCAATGAGCATTTCTGTCATTTTGCCTACAGGCATTATATCATATGCCAGGGGCTGTTTCAAGTATTCCACTGTTTTATCTTTTCTAGTCTAACTCACGTCTATCCGGTATTTTTTTAATTTTGTCAGCATAGAATATATCCCGGTAAAATTATTCTCATATAGTTTCAAAAAAGGCGGTGTACTATGTCCTATTATCCTGTTCTTGTAAATAAAGTCTATCTCCTGCCTCCTGACTACATACCTGATGACCTGGAAGAGGCAGGTATTCCCTTCTGCGCCCCTCCTGGTTCCGAAAAGCGTCTTCTGAGAAAAAAAGCCTCTGATGCTGCAGTCCGGCTTTTTACCCAGGCAGCTCTGGACAAAATGGGCCTTATGGGGGTTTCCGGCTATCGTTCCTACCGGCGGCAGGAAGAATTATATAGGGATGCTCTGAGAAGGAAAAGCTCTGCAGTGGCTCCTCCCGGCGCCAGTGAACATCAGACTGGTTTTGCCCTGGACCTTTCCTGTCCCCAGGTAAATTTTGAACTGGAAGAAGCTTTCGCAGAAACCCCGGAAGGCAGATGGCTTGAAAAGCATGCTCCTCTTTACGGCTTTGTAATCCGCTACCCAAAAAACAAAGAAAACATCACTGGTTTTCCATGGGAACCATGGCATATCCGCTATGTGGGAGAGCCTCTGGCTCTGTATCTTTCCATGACCGGCATGACCTTGGAAGAATATCACAAATTATAGAAGAAAACTTTCTTTTTTTAAGTGAAAGTGCTATAATGGCAGAAAATACGTGCGGCAAGGCGCATAGAAGAAATATAAAGGAGCAGCATTTATGAGAGCCTTGAATTTAACCCTATTAACAGATTTATATGAATTGACCATGATGCAGGGATATTTTAAAAATCCCACAGATCAGATTGTGGTCTTTGACGCTTTTTACAGAAAAAATCCCTGTGACGGAGGATATGCCATCGCTGCGGGGCTGGATCAGATTATTGAATATATCCGGGATCTGCACTTTGCTCCTGACGATATTGACTATCTCCGGTCCCTGAATATTTTTGATACGGATTTTCTGGAATATTTAAGAGGATTCCATTTTACAGGAGACATTTACGCCATACCGGAAGGAACTGTAGTATTCCCCAGAGAACCTCTCCTGAAGGTGATCGCTCCAGTCATGGAGGCTCAGCTTGTAGAGACTGCTATCCTGAACATGCTGAATCACCAGAGCCTTATTGCTACCAAGGCATCCCGTGTGGTTTATGCAGCCAGGGGTGACGGAGTTATGGAATTCGGACTTCGCCGGGCTCAGGGGCCTGACGCAGGCATCTACGGTGCAAGGGCGGCAATGATCGGAGGCTGTATCGGAACATCCAATGTCCTCACAGGTCAGATGTTCGATGTTCCCGTAAAAGGTACTCACGCTCACAGCTGGATCATGAGCTTCCCCGATGAATATACAGCATTCAAAACCTATTCTCAGCTTTATCCTGATTCCTGTATCCTTCTGGTAGATACCTATGACGTATTGAACTCCGGTGTTCCAAACGCTATCCGGGTATTCCAGGAAATGCGGGAAGAAGGCACTCTCGCAAAAGGTTATGGAATCCGCATTGACAGCGGTGATCTGGCCTATCTCTCTAAAAAAGCTTATAATATGCTGGCTGCTGCAGGCTTTGAAGACGCCATTATCTCAGCTTCCAGCGACTTGGACGAATATCTCATCGACAGTCTGAAAGCCCAGGGAGCAAAAATCAATTCCTGGGGCGTAGGTACTAATCTTATTACATCCAATGGCAATCCCGCCTTTGGAGGAGTATATAAGCTGGCCGCCATCAAGAATAAAAACGATGAGGAATTCACCCCTAAGATCAAGCTTTCAGAAAATATTGAGAAAGTTACCAATCCGGGAAATAAAACTGTCCAGCGTATCTATGACAAGACCACTGGAAAAATCCGGGCAGACCTTATCTGTCTGGCAGATGAAACCTTCGACACCAGCAAAGATATGATCATCTTTGATCCTATGGCAACCTGGAAAAAGACCAAAATCTACGGAGGCACTTACACTTTAAAAGAGCTTCTGGTTCCTGTCTTCCTTAAAGGACGGTGTGTATATACTTCTCCTTCCGTAATGGAAATCCGGGAAATCTGCCAGAAAGAAATGAATACTCTGTGGGACGAGACCAGACGCCTGGTAAATCCTCAGGAAGTCTATGTAGACCTTTCCGACAAACTGTTCAAGATCAAGACCGATCTCCTGGAACAGATGGGACAGGCATCTATAAAATAGCTTCTGGGCTCTTGCCCCCACGTGCACACAGAACAGCCCCTGTCGGCGCTTCACAAAGCAGCCGACAGGGGCCTTCTTTATTGTTCCATCTGCCTCCCCAGAAACCCTGCTGCCACCTGGGCCAGCTTTTCCTCAGTTTCGGAAAATTTTCTGTCTCCCGGTTTTCCAAGGATTACTACAGCTCCCACCGCATCTCCTGCACAGGTAATGGTGTAGATTACCTGAGAGCCGTATTCGCTTTTATCTTCTTCTAGTATCCGCACATAATTTCCTTCTGTGATGCGCACGTTTTTTCTGTCGGAAATCATATCCTCCAGATCCCGGTTAATCCTTTTCTCCATATATTCTTTTGAGCCGCTTCCTGAAGTGCCGATAACCTGGTCTCTGTCTGTAATACACACCAGGCACCCGGCAGCCTGGGCCAGAGCCTCGGCATATTCCCTGGAAAAAGTCCCCAGCTCTCCGATAGGCGAATACTTTTTCAGAATGATCTCCCCTTCTCTGTCCGTAAAAATCTCAAGGGGGTCGCTTTCTCTTATCCTCAGTGTTCTTCTGATTTCTTTGGGAATCACTACCCTTCCCAGGTCATCTATCCTCCGCACAATCCCCGTTGCTTTCATATTTTCCCACTCCTCCTGTATTTTCAGTGTTTTCTATGTCGGCCAATGTAGAGTTAGTATATGGAAAAACAGGAGAATTATTCATTAAACAATCAAAAGAATCTCCCGTAAACCTTAGCTTTGTAGTTTATCTATAATATTTCAAATATATTAACGATTCACCAATTAAAATTCAATACATCAACTAATTCACCAACTAAGATTTAATACATCAACTAATTCACCAATTAAAACGCCTTGCTTCAGTTTTTTAGTTGATAGATAAAATGTCTGCCCTGTCGTACCTTTTTCACTAAACCAGCCTCCATCAATCTTCCAAGTGCTACGGACGCCCCTGCTGTTGTCGTAATCTTAGTAATATTAAGTATTTGATAAGTTGTTATAAAGCCGTTAGCTCTTATATAATTATAAATAATTCTATCCGTTTCATTTTTTAGAACAGGTTCTTTATATGATAAATCAAATATCTCCATTTGTTCATTCTGAATTTTGTACTCATGGTTCAAATGATAGCTTGTCCAACGGCCTCTCTTATTATTTACAAGCATATTTTTATCAACCAATTCAGAAAGGAGATGTCCTATTTCAATTCTATGAATATCTAATATAGACTGCAATCTAGTATTGGTCACCTCCTCTTCTAGATAAGCTGTCCCAAGAATAATTTGTTCTTCTTTCTTCAGATGTAGATAAGCTGTTCCAAACAATTTTTGTAAATATTCTGAACATTCTTCTGGCATTAGAGAAATCATCCATAGCCTTAATTCAACCTGATGTAATTCTTCATTTTGATTTAAATCCGGTTTCCGCCAATCGAAATGGTCTTTTCAATCCACTAACCAATTTAGGCATAACTTGCCGTATAAAATTATATAGATTGTTTTCCCACAGACCGTCATATGTAAGGCGATCACTCCACCTGCCGCCGGCTATAAGGTTACTCTCATCTATATAATCCATACGAATGTTATCAAAACGTTCCCTAACGGCGATTCCTTTTCCAAACATCAATAATCCGGCAGCAGTCAGCCATCCTTTTCCAGTAAGTCTATCAATTGCATATCCGCCCATATTTTTGAGAAATTCTTGATCTTCAATACTATTCCAAATATGCTCAGGATTTTGATGTTCAAATTCAATTCGGTAGGATCTCAATGAATTCATATCAATATCATTCATCGTATAACCTTCCAATATTCCTCCTACTAGGATATTCTTCGCTGTAAAGTTTTCAACAGATAAGTAAAATTATATCATATCTCTTTAATATTTTATGCATTGTCATTCCTATAATTAAAAAACAGAAGAACAGTGATTATCTCGCTGTGCTCCTGTCTTTTATCATTTCTATTTGTCTTCAATATGAAGGTTTTCCTGAAACTCTTTAATCTTTCCGTCCTGATAAGCCCCTGTATAATCACCTTCTGTAAAGTGCTTCAAAGCCTCAGAGAACTTCTCCCAGCTCTCTCTTTCCTGATAGGCAAGTATAGGATAAAAAAGAATTTCTGCTCTTCTCGCCGCTTCAAGATCAGCCGGCGCATCTCCGATCATCAGCACATGATCCTTTTCATAGCCTTTATCCAGAAGCTCCCGCAAGCATTCTTCCTTTCTCCCTGTCTCCTGGGACATAAGAAGATCTGTATACTGAGCCAATTCAAAGAACTCCCACTCTTTGTTTATTTCCTGACGATTAGCCGCTGTAACTATGACGATATCTGCATATTCTCTGGCCATCCTCAATGCATCCTCTGTACCGTCAAAAGGAGGTTTTTTATTATCTGACACCATAGCCATGGACTGATTCACCAGTCTTGACCAGTCAAGGGCCTTCTTCATGCAGATATTCTCTGTTTTCTCATAAGCTTCTTTCAGGCTTTTATCTGAAAGTTTCTGCGCAGATTCTGCCCAGTGCAGATACTCTTCCAGCCCTTCCACTGTTGTATAATTTTCATTAATACTTTTCAGTACCTGAGCCAGTCCCTGAAAACGGTTCACGCCTCTTGTGACACTTAAAAGATTTACCTTTCTCCAGAGGCGGATGATCTCATCTCTGTACTCTCCCAAATCCCATTCATACACCAGGCAGGGGCCGAAACAGCGCATGTGCTTCACATCCATGGTATCCATAACACAGCCGTCAGAATCAATACAGATCAAATAGTCTTTTGTTTTCCTGAATTCTTTAACATCCTCTTTCACTTTAAATCCCCCTGTTGTATCGTTCAATTTATTTTTTATTATAGTCTTCTGATGTATGAACTGCAACAGAGAATCCTTACATTTTTTCGGATAATTTATCGTCTCTGTTTCCTGTAATACCACATAGAAATCAGGGTTCCTATAAAAGCTGCAGAGGCAAGGAAATTATAGCCGGTCTCAATATTGAAATTTTCCGTCAGCACGCCTACCGCCCAGGGAAAAAGAGTCATTCCCACAGCGTAGACTGCCTGGAAAAATCCCATAGCTGTAGAATTCTTCTCCCTTGGAACTTCCTTCATGGATTCTGACGTTAAGTAAGAAAGAAGGATACCTGTTGACATTCCAGGGAATGCCTGGAGTACAAAAATCGCATAAATATTTCCCACTGCCGGCACCAGAATACAGTAAACTGCCGTAAGGAAAAATACCAGAGGCACATAAAAGGCCGGCCCTTTTTTCTCACAGAGGTCTGTAGAAGCAAACTGGGCGGAAACAACTGCTGCTATCATATAGAAAATAGAAGCACAGCCGATAAACAGGGCCGAAGCCCCCAGGTTCTCCAGAATCTGGGTAGTAAAGGACATGGCAGTTGCCATCTGGATTCCCTGCTGTATCAGGGCCAGAAAGGCGAACAGGATTAAGCGCTTATTCCCACATACGGAGAGATAACTCCCTATTCCGGGCCGTTCCTCCTTTTTCCCCTTTACAGGAACCAGGTCTTCTTTTACAAAAATCCCTCCTGTAACTCCGGCAATTCCGGCGATAACTCCCGCACCGCAGAGAAATGCCATTCCCATCTTTCCATAGAAGCAGGAGCTAAATACAAAGGCAAGACACATGCCCAGGTTACAGGCCATGATTACCTTGCTGGTAGCTTTCTGCTGCTCCTTTTTGGAAAAGTAGTTGGAATACATTACCATGTAGGCAATCCACATAGACGCAGCAGATCCGGAAATCAGATTTGCAGCCAGGAATCCCGGTCCTGTAGGAACAAGGATTCTCACAGCACAGGCAAGACCGGCAAGACCGGCTCCCAAAATAACAAAAATCTTATGTCTTCCCGCATAGTCCGCCAGAACTCCCAGAGGAAGCCGGAATATCAGCTGGGTAATTCCATAAGCCCCCACAATGGTTCCTGTAAATCCTGCAGCCACACCTGCTCCAGTCAGGAAAGGCGTCTGATAGGGAATATGAAGGTACAGGGCAAACCAGAAAAGAACTACCACCACCAGAAGGAGTCCTTCTCTGGAAATACCTTTTTTCTTTTGTCTTCCCATAACTTATTCACACTCAACCAGATGAATCTGTACAGCCTCATAGTCATCTGTCACTATAGGCAGGAGATAACCTCCATTCATCAAAGCTGCTCCTGATAAATTTAATTCTGTCCCTTCAACATGATAAATGGCTTCTGGTTTCAGCCCTCTTGCATAGACAAACTGGAAAGGAGGATTGGCTTTTGTCCGAAGGACCACTGCGTTAAGCAGAGACTCTTTCTGGTCTGGAGATACAAACTGCCATGCCACATAGTTAGACTTTGTGCCGTCGTCAGACAGTCTGTAGTAGTCTCCATTCTGGATCAGATCATAATATTTCTTAAATTCTTCAATCTGCTCCTTAACAATCTCTTTTTCTTCCTGACTCATCTCTGTAATGTCCAGCTCATAACCAAAGGTTCCTGCCATGGCAACCACACCTCTGGTCTTCATGGATACGCTTCTTCCCGTCTGGTGATTAGGGCATACAGACACATGGGCTCCCACTGTAGATACCGGATAAGCAAAGGAAGTACCGTACTGTATCCGAAGCCTCTCTATGGCATCTGTGTCATCACTGCACCAGATCTGAGGATGATAATACATCATTCCCGCATCAAATCTTCCGCCGCCGCCGCTGCAGCCTTCAAAGAGCACATTTGGAAATCTCTTTGTGATTTTTTCCAGGAAATCATATAACCCCAGAATATATCTGTGGAATACCTCTCCCTGTCTCTCCGGAGGAAGTTCAGCAGACCATACATCGGTCATGTGACGGTTTGCATCCCATTTTACATATTCGATATTCGCGCTTTCCAGGATTTCACACATTCTGTTAAAAATATGTTCTCTTACGTCTTCTCTGGAGAAGTCCAGCACCAGCTGATTTCTTCCTCTTGTAAGGGAATGTCCAGGCACCTTCAAAGCCCAGTCCGGATGTTCTCTGTAAAGATCACTGTCCTCTGATACCATTTCCGGTTCAAACCAGATTCCAAATTTCAGTCCGATTTCATTTACGCCGTCTACCAGCCTCTTCAGACCTCCCGGCAGTTTGGTTTCGTTCACCACCCAGTCTCCCAGTCCGCTGTTATCATCGTTTCTCTTTCCAAACCATCCGTCGTCCATAACCAGCATCTCAATACCCACTTCTTTTGCCTGTCTGGCAATCTCCAGAAGCTTATCTGTATCAAATCCAAAGTAGGTTGCCTCCCAATTGTTGATCAGAATAGGTCTCCTTGCATTCTTGAATTTTCCTCTGCAGATATTCTGGCGGATTGCTTTATGGTAATTTCTGGACAGTTTTCCCAGACCTTCTGAGGAAAAGGACAGCAGCACTTCCGGAGCAGTGAAAGCCTCTCCCTCTTCCAGAAGAAAATCAAACTGGGTGTCATGGATACCCATGGTGAGACGGGTATTATTTGCCTGGGAAACTTCTGCTTCAGCCTGGAAATTTCCGCTGTATACAAAGCAGGAGCCCCAGCACCAGCCGCTGTCTTCTGTAGTATCCTGTTTTGCCAGGATTACAAAAGGATTGTACTGATGGCTGGAATATCCTCTTCTGCTTCCAATGCCCTGTACTCCGTGGTGAAGATGGCTTCTCTCCATTACACGTTCCATGGCGTGACGTCCGTAGAACTGGATAAAGTCCATATCTTTCTGATGGAAATCCAGACACATAGAATAAGCTCTTCTAAGATGAACGCTCTCGCTGCCTTTGTTGATGACCTTGCATGCTCTGGTAATAATATCCAGGTTTTCAAAAACTCCGTAATAGAGGATAACTTCCACATGTCTGTGAATATCTCTCAGAGTAATCTTAAGAGTCTCTGCTTTCTCCTCTCCCTGGTACATGGCAGGGAGCCCTTCCAGAGCATACTTTCCTTCCAGAATTTCATGATCAATATATTTCAGGTTGGTTACCTGGCTTCCATCTGGATAAACTACACGGAGACAGTAATCCCTGTAGTCTCCTGTTCCATAGCCCGGATATTCCAGAAGCTGAGTATCCAGGGAGAATCCTCTATCGTCAATCCCCTCTGGATTTCCGGAAAATCCTCTGTCAATAGTCCTTCCCAGATAGGACATATCCGTGTCCCCTACGCTGGGACCATAATATGTATGAAACAAGAATCCTCTGTCTGCCTTCATCTGATATGCAGAATTTTTTGTTTTCAGTGTAAATACATTGTCTTTGCAGGTTATTGCCATTTTTGTTTCCTCCCTATATTGTCAAGTGATTTTCCTTTAAAATAAAGGTTTTTCAAGTTACTATCTCAGATGAATGAGCCATGGAGATGGGCATTTCTCTGTATCTGATACGAAAATAGCTGGT